>JAVEEJ010000326.1 GCA_030840515.1 Frankiaceae bacterium
CCACCGAGGAAACCGCCGTGGTGGCTCGGGAACACCGTCGGCTGCTGGCCGAGCACCTCGGCCGTCGCCACCGCGGTGCGCCCGGTGAAGGTGCCGAGGGACTCCTCGCCCACGGCGATCACGACCCGTGTCGGTGCCGCGGCCAGCGCGTCGACGTCGGGACGGTAGCTGCTGACCTCCCAGGACCGGTCGGAGAGCAACGGGTCGTCACGGGAGCCGTCGTCCTCGGTCGGCATCCCGGACGCGGCGGGTTCCGGCGCGGGCTGGGCGAAGAAGTCGTCGGTGAACTCGCCTTGCCACGACGTCATCGCGATGAAGGCCGCCATGCCGGCACTCGAGCCCTTGGCCTCGTAGGCGTCCCGGACGCCGGCCCGGGCGCGCTCGGCTGCCCGGGCGTCGGGGAGTACCGGGATGAGCGGCGGCTCGTGCGCCACCAGGGTGGTCACGTCGTCGGGGTGCGCAGCCACGAGGGCGAGCGCGGTCACCGCGCCGCCACTGCTGGCGAACATCTCGACCGGGCCCGCGCCGAGCGCCTGGATGACAGCGTGCACGTCGGCAGCCTGGACCCCGGGTACATGGTCGACCCGGCCGTCCTTGCGTGTGCTGCGCCCGAGGCCGCGCGGGTCATAGGTGACCACGGTGCGGTCGGGGAACTGCGACGTCAACGCGCCGAAGCCGGTGGCGTCCATGGGCTGGCCGATCATGACCAGCGGTGGGCGTCGGTCGGCTGTCGGTAGCGGGCCGTGGACGTCGTAGGTGAGGTCGACCTCGGGGGTCGTGAGCGTGTTCGTCGTCATGACCGTTACGACCCCTTCCGCGTCGAGAACTCATCGGACCCTGCGCCCGCGACGCGTCGACATCCGAGGGCCGAGCTTTTCTGGAGAGTGACGGCGTCTCCTGGGTCGACGAGCGGTGGACGTCGTGGAGTACGCCCACCACCCGCGGTCGGCGACTGGGCTGCGGCTACAACCGCACGCCCAAGATCACGGGGCTGCAGAGGCGGACTTGTCTTCGCACAGGTGGGATCGTCGGCCACGACTGCCTGCATCTCATCGGCGTCGTGATCACACGCGAAGGGTTGTGGAGTTCATCGACAACCCGGAGGCGTACGCATCGTGGACGTCGACCGCGATCGTGACACGTCGCATGACACGAACTGGCGGCAACGGCAGAGGTTCAGCGGGCTACTGGGCCACCTCGTCCCAGTCGTCCGATGCCAAGAAGTTCTTCCCGACCATGACCTCCGAGACACCGGTGGCGTTCACCCGGTTGCCGAGACGGGCACATCGTTCAACGAGCAGGCGCCGGCCTGCCGCATCTGAGACGTGGATCGGGGTGCTGCACACAGCGACCGGTACGCGGCCGTGACGCTGCCGGGCGGGGATTCATCCACCGCAGCTCGAGCGCGACTCCGCACAGCTTGACCTGGGCGGCCGCTACGATCAACTCACGACCAGGTAGGAGTGGCGATGACGGCCCACCCGCAGCGCGAGCGCGTGCACATCGTGCTGCTCGGGGGTTTCACGGTCACGGTCGGGGCCCGGGAGGTCTCGGACGCCGGGTGGCCGAGTCGCCGGTCCGCGGAGCTCGTTGCGCTTCTCGCCCTGTCCGATCGTCGCCGCCTCATGCGGGACCAGGTCATCGAGGCGCTGTGGCCACACCTGGCACCCGACGCCGGCGCCGCCAACCTACGGAAGGCCGCGCATCATGCTCGGCAGGCACTCGGTCGTGAGGACGCCGTGATGCTCAGCGGCGGCCGGGTCGAGCTGTTCCCGGCGTGCGACGTCGAGACCGACGTCGGACTGTTCGAGCGTTGTGCCGAGGCGGCTGTTCGCTCTCGGGATGGTATCGCCTGCGACGAGGCGGCGGCGGGTTACGCGGGTGACCTGCTTCCCGACTCGCTCTTTGAGGAGTGGACCCAGGCCCGGCGGGACCACCTGAGATCACGCCTCGTCGCGCTCCTGCGACTCGGTGGGAGGTGGGAGCGGCTCGTCGAGATCGATCCGTCCGACGAGCAGGCGTACCGCGAGCTGATGCGCGTCGCGCTGGCCACCAGCAACCGGCATGCCGCGATCCGCTGGTACGGGCGGCTGCGCACGAACCTGCAACGTGAGCTCGGACTGTCGCCCGACCCGGAGAGCCAGGCCCTGTACGAGGAGTGCATCGCCGGGCTCGGCCCGGCCGCGACGATCTTCGTCGGCCGACAGGTCGAGCTCGCTCGGGTGGCGTCCGGACTCCGGTCCGCCGAGCAGGGTGAGCTGGGCGCGCTGGTGATACGCGGTCCGGCCGGTATCGGCAAGTCGACGCTGTGCCGGCAGCTCGCGTCATCGGCACAGGAACGGGGATGGCTGGTCGTCACGGTTGCCGCCACGCTCGAGGGTGGCCCCTACGCGTCCCTGGTGGGGGCCGTCGAGCAGCTGCTCAGCCATGACCGCACCCTTCTCGACACCCTGCCGGGCGCAGCGCGCTCGACGTTGGCCGCGCTGACGGCGCCGGCCGCACCCACGCACCCGCAGGAGGGTGGGCTCACCCGGCACATGGTGATCGGTGCCGTGCGCCGGCTGATCGCGGCGTGCAGGGACGTCACCGGCGTGCTGCTGGTCCTCGACGACGCACACCTGGCCGACGACGCGACGGTGGAAGCGTGGGGACACATCGCCCGGGCCAGCAGCGGGCTCCCGTTCCTCGGCGCCATCGCCTTCCGCCCCGAGGTGGCCTCGCAGTCCCTCACACGCACGGTCGCGGGCCTCGACCGATCGGGCCGGTGTATCGGAATCGATCTGGGTCCGCTGGACCGCGACGAGGTCGTCGTGCTGGTGGAGGCAGGTGCCGGGGTCAAGCCCGACGCAGGCGTGCTCGCCCGGATCGTCGGGATGGCGCAGGGCAACCCGTTCTTCGCCTTGGAGCTGACCCGCGGCATCGGAGGAGCCGCAGACGCGGCTGTCGCACCGTCGGTCTGGAACGCGATCACCGACCGCTTCCTGGACCTCGACGACGCCACCGCCGCGATGCTGCGCCGGCTGGCGGTGGCAGGCGACGACCTCGACCCGGTCACCGTGCCCGCGCTGACCGGGCTGGCCGAGCCCGACGCGTTCGCGCTGCTCGATGCCGCGCTCGGCACCGGCGCGCTGGTCGTCACCGGGGCCCGTTACCGCTTCCGGCACGACCTGGTCCGCCAGGCGCTCGTCGAGCAGGTCCCG
>JAVEEJ010000035.1 GCA_030840515.1 Frankiaceae bacterium
ACGAAGGCGCCGTCGCCGAGCGAGCCGTCAACCACCTCCACGTGCGCGCCGAACGGCGCGTGTGCCTGCAGGTGCTCGGTCAGCGCGTCGAGGCACTGCCGCGGGTGCTGCCCCGGTGCGAGCCGCAGCGAGACGCGGGCGCGGGCCATGGGGATCAGCGTGTTGGACGACGCGGCGAGCGGTGTGGCGTCCAGGCCGATGACGCTGATGGCAGGGGAGTACCAGAGCCGCTCGAGCAGCTCGGCCGGGTCCGTTGCCGTGCCCACACCGGGGAGCAGGGCCGCCTCGCGGCGCCACTCGGCGACGTCGAGGTCCAGCGACCGCAGCCGCTCGCGCTGCGCGTCGCTGACACCGGGGACGTCCGACAGGACGCCGGCCACGGCGACCCGTCCCTCATCGTCGACGAGAGTGCCGAGCAGCTTTGCGAGCGCGGTCAGCGCATCGAGGGCCGGGCCGCCGTAGAGACCCGAGTGCACGCCGTACTCCAACGTGCGCACCTCGACTGTGCAGTCGACGAGACCGCGCAGCGACGTGGTCAAGGCCGGGGTGCCGACCTTCCAGTTGATCGCGTCGGTCACCACCACCACATCCGCCGCCAGCTCGTCGTGGAAGTCGGCAAGGAACCGCTCGATGGTGGGGGAGCCGATCTCCTCCTCGCCCTCGACGAACACCTTCACGTTGACCGGCAGCGTCCCGGCGGTCGCGAGCCAGGCGGAGACGGCGGCGACGTGCACGAGTACGCCGCCCTTGTCGTCACCGACTCCCCGGCCGTAGAGGCGGCCACCTCGCTCCGCGGGCTCGAAGGCCGGGCTCGTCCAGGCTGACTCCTCCCCGACGGGCTGCACGTCGTGGTGCGCGTAGAGCAGCACCGTGGGTGCGCCCGGCACGTCGAGCCGCTCGGCGAGGACCGCGGGATGGGCGCCCTCGACCTCCAGCAGTCGCGCGTTCTGCAGCCCGGCTCCGCCCAGCAGGTCGCGCACCGCCTCGGCACTGCGCCGCACCTGTGCCGGGTCGTAACCCGGGGCGCTGATGCTGGGGATCCGCACCAGGTCCTCGAGCTCGGCGCGGTGGCGGGGCATGGCGTCGGCGACGGCTGCCGCGAGGTCAAGGTCCATGCCCCGAACCGTATCCGCCCGTCTACGCTGCCCAGCGATGACGAGCCTCGACGATCTGAGCGCGGGGCTGCCCGCCGGCTCGCTGCGGGTCGATCCCGAGGTCGTGCTGGGCTACGCCTCCGACACGGCCGACCTGGTTCAGGCGGGCACCGCCTGCGCGGTGGTGACGGCGCGCACCGTAGAGGACGTGCAGCACGTGATGCGCTGGGCCTCTGCAGCGCGGGTGCCGGTGATCCCGCGCGGCGCCGGGACCGGGCTGTCGGGTGGGGCGACCGCGGTCGACGGGGCGCTCGTGCTCGACCTGTCGCGGATGGACCGGGTGCTGGAGATCGACCCGTCGAACCGCTTGGCCGTGGTCGAGCCAGGAGTGGTGAACGCCGCGCTGTCCCTTGCGGCGCAGGAGCACGGCTTGATGTTCGCGCCGGACCCGTCGAGCTGGGAGACCTCGACGATCGGCGGCAACATCGCCACCAACGCTGGCGGACTCCGCTGCGTGCGCTACGGCGCCACGCGGGCCGCAGTGCTCGGCCTCGATGTCGTGCTTGCGGACGGACGGCTGCTGCACACCGGAGGTCGCACGGCGAAGCGCAGCGCCGGCTACGACCTCACCGGGCTGTTCGTCGGCTCGGAGGGGACGCTGGGAGTCGTGGTCGGCGCGACCGTGCGACTGCAGGCAGTGCCGCCACCGCAGGTGACAGCGCTGCTGACGTTCGGCGCGGCGCGCGACGCAGCCGCGGCCGCGGCCGCCATCGTGGTGAGCGGAGCGCCGCCGACCCTCCTCGAGCTGATGGATGAGACGACGGTGCGGGCGGTGGACGCCTACCGCGGCACGGGCTTCGGACCGGGCGTGCGGGCCGTGCTGATCGCGCAGGTCGACGAGGTCCCCGGGGCCGCGGATCTGCTGGAGGCGGCGGCGCGGGCACACGGGGCAACTGACGTGGCGCTCACCACCGACCTGGCGGAGGCGCGTGAGCTGCTCGACATCCGGCGCTCCGCTCTGCCCGCCAAGCAGCAGCTGGGACGCACCCTGGTCGAGGACGTCTGCGTCCCGGTGTCGCGGCTAGCCGACCTCATCGAGCAGGTGGAGCAGATCTCCCGGGAGACCGGTGTCGTGGTGTCCTGCGTCGCGCACGCCGGTGACGGCAACGCCCACCCGGTCCTGATCGTGCCCGAGGCTGCCGACGGGGAGGCGCAGGTCTGGGCTGCCGCCGACCGGATCTTCACCGCGGCTCTCGAGCTGGGCGGCACCGTGTCGGGCGAGCACGGCATCGGTCGGCTCAAGCGCCGCTGGCTGGCCGACGAGGTCGGCGACACCTCGCTCGAGGTGCAGCGTGGGATCAAGGCCGCATTTGACCCGTTGGGGATCCTCAACCCCGGCGCAGTGCTCTGACTGCGCGCGACGCTGGGCCGTCCGGAGCAACAGGTTTCCGCCTTTCCTGACGATGCCTGTCACTGAATCGGCGGAGGGGGCCGGCATGGCCACGAGGGCGTCAGACGTACGACGCATGGCACCAACGGCGTACCCCGCCGTCGGTACCTGGGCGACGATTGCCTGGCAGCCCGTGGTCTCCGTGCTCTCCCCGCGTGACGCCGTGGCCGACGAAGCACTCGCCCGCTTCAGTGACGGCCGCAGCCCACTGGACTGGTTCGGTGAGGCCCGGGCGGCCGGCACCGACGACGAGCTCGAGTCGATCCTGCTCGAGACGGCGCTGCGCAACCCCCCGAGCAAGGACCCGCGCCGACGGGTCACGCTCAACGTCACGCCGCGCCTGCTACTCGCGCCCCGGGTGCGCGCCGTACTCGACTCCTTCGCGCTCGAGCGGGTCGTCATCGAGCTCACCGAGCACGAGCCGATGCCCTCCAGCCCGGAGTTCACCGCCGCGCTGAAGTCCCTGGTGGATCGCGGCGCGCTGCTGGCGCTGGACGACACCGGTCGCGGCTACACCGGCCTCACCCAGGTGGCTGAGGTGCGACCGCACTGGGTCAAGATCGACGCGGGCGTGGTGACCGACTGCGACACCGACGCGGTCGCGCGCGCCTCGCTGTCGATGTACGTGCGAGTGGCGCGCCGGGTCGGCGCGCTGACGGTTGCCGAGGGAGTCGAGCGCGCGGGTCAGCTCACCGTGCTGGCCGACCTCGGCGTTGACCTCGCGCAGGGCTGGCTTTTCGGTGCCCCCCAGGGTGCCCCGCCGGCCGTCAGGGTGGAGGCCTCCCCACCGGGGCCGGCTGCGGTGGTGGGCCAGTGAGCCTGAGTCACACCGATTTCACCCGTTCGGTCCCAGCAATCGGGTGGCAACCGTCCACGAACCGGTCAACTCCTCCCGGATTCAGGTCGAGGGCTCAGACATGTCCGTAGGCGTTGGCGTGTCACTCGCCACGGGGGCGGACGGCCACGCGCCGATCGAGCCCTCCGTCGCCGCCGCGCGCTCGCAGCTCGCTGCCCGCGTGCGGGCGTTGCTGCTCGCCCACGGCCCGCTTGAGCCGGACCAGCTCGCCGACCTGCTCAACACCACGACGGCGCATGTGATGTTCGCCGTACGCGAGCTCGAGCAGCTCGGTCTCGTCGCCGTGGAAGTGCCGACCCCGTCCTAGCCCCGGTCGGCTCGTTTCGAGGCTCGGTTCGCCGCTGGTCTCAGTAGTGCAGCGACTCGACGCCTCGCGGCGAGGGGATCCGCGGGTCCGTCAGGGCCCCGTCGTCGATCACGATGCGATCCCGTCCGGTTCGCTTCGCCTGGTAGAGCGCGCGGTCTGCTCGCGCGAAGGTAACGGCCGCGGGCTCGCTCTCTGTGCGCACCGCGACGCCGGCGCTGAAGGTCACGTCGCTGACCAACGACCAGGCCGCGCGGAGCCGCTCGACGACTGCCACCGCGGACGTCCCGGTCACCAGCGCGAACTCCTCGCCTCCGAACCGGCAGGCGGTGTCGTTGCCGCGGATGTGCTCCTGCAGCACCGCGGCGAAGCTGACGAGCAGCCGGTCCCCGGCGTCGTGGCCGTGCTGGTCGTTGTAGGCCTTGAAGTGGTCGAGGTCGCACATCACGATGCCGGCCCCGGGCTGGAGGTCGTCCAGTGCCGTGTTGAGCCGACGCCGGTTCGGTAGGCCGGTCAGGGCATCGGTGCGGGCCGCCTCGTCCAGCCTGGCCATCGCGCGCAGCCTGTCGAGCGCCTGCCCCGCCGCCCTGGCGATGGTCTCCACGCCGCGCAGCTTCGCCGCGGTGGGTGCGGCCGCTGCCTGCTTCCACCACGCCAGCTGGACCCCGATGGGTGCCCCGTCGGGGCCGAAGATCGGCACGTAGATCAAGCTCGCGATCGCGAAGAAGCTGATCCAGCCCGCAGCGGGCACTGGCGAGTTCTCGGCATCACCGATGAAGAGCGGCCCGCCCAGGGTGACTGCGGCCCCCAAGCCCGTGCCTGTGCCGCGGGTGTCCGAGGTGACCGCCTGCGGGTCGAGGTCGACACCGACTGCGGCCACACCGCGGAACGTGTGCGGCCGCGCGACATCGGCGAGCAGCACCAGCCCGCCATCAGCTCCGAGCAGGCTGCACCCGCTCTCCGCGAGGGCCTTCGCGGCGCTGGCGAGGTCGGTTGCCCGGTGAAGATCCTCACCCGCGGCGAGGATCCGCTCGAGGTCGATCTGCTCGGAGCGGCTGTGGCGCATGCAGCTCTCCAGGACCAAGCCGATGAAGCCGGAGGTGGCGATGCTGCAGAGCAGGAAGGGCAGCACGCGTCGCGGCTCGTTGCCGAGCGTGGAGAGCGCCGCGCCGACCATGGCCGCGGCGCAGATCAGCACGATGAAGCGGCGGCCCTGGGTGAGGCCGATGTAGAGGAAGGTGAGCGCGTAGAGGGCGACGTAGAAGTGCAACGCGCCGCCCCACGCCCCAGCACCCAGGGACAGCAGGACGACCGCGAGAAACGGCGTCGAGGCGGCCATCGCCGGAGTGGCCCACCGCTCGGGCATGGCCAGCATCGCCGCAGCACCCGCCAGGGCGATGAGCGCCGAGGTCAGCAGTGCCACCGTCTGCACCGGATCGGAGAGGAACCACACGGTGAGCAGGGCCTGTGCGCCGCCCACGAGGAAGAGCCAGCCGGACAGCCGGATGGCCTCCGTCGCACTGATCTCCCGGCCCCACTGCAGACGCCAGCGGCGGGCAGCCTTGAGCGTGCCGCTCACCATCCCACCCCTGGTCATACCTCAATGATCGACCGCCAGGGTCCGCGCAGCCCATGCCCTTTCCGTACCGTTTCGCGATAGTCAGTCCTGACCAGACGGGTTCGGCGCACGGTCCAACGGGGACAGGGTCTGGCATGCGCAGCTCACGGCACGACCCGACCGAGGATGACGTCGATCGCGACGAGGGCGAGGCGCTGTCGCGGGCCACGGGAGGGGTGCCCAACCCGGAGGCGCCCGACCAGGGGAGCACGACGGGAACGACACCGTCCGGCGAGTTCGTCGGCAGAGTCGCCGGCGATGACGTCGGGTACGCAGGCGAGACCGGAGCAGAGCGACGGGCCGCCGAATCTGACGGCTAGGCCGGATCCACAGGTCGGTGCCGCACGACCACCGCCACGCCGACGACCGCGACCACCGCTGCCAAGCCCGACCCGGCTCTGCTCAGGACGTCGCCTGCCACGGTCTCGTGCAGCAGGAGCGTGGACAGGATGATCGCGGCGACCGGCTCCGCGACAGTCGCCGCCGTCAAGGGCGCTCCCAGCCGGTCGTCCTGGAACGCCGCCTGCCCGAGCTGCAAGGCCAGCAGGCCGGCCGCGACGGCGAGGTAGACCGGCCAGTCAGTGAGCAGCTCTCCCGGCGCGGTCAGCGAAGGTCCGCAGATCGCCAAGGCAGCGGCGCCCACGCCTGCCGCGACGCCCGCCGCTGCGCCGGCCGCGGCCCGGCTCCGCAGCAGTGCCCCGAGGAGCAGTGCGCCGAGCAGCACACCCGCCAGCGCCGCGAAGGTGCGCAGCGTGGAGTCAGGCCGTTGCGGCTCACCGGGCAGCAGGGCCGCGATCGTGCCCACCCCAAGCGCGCACAGCGCGACACCCAGCCACTCTCCGCCGCCGACCTGCTGGCGCTTGAGCCTGGCGGCAACGAGTACGGCGATCGGCAGGCCGAGCACGAGCAGGGGTTGGACCATCGACACCGCGCCCCAGCGCAGGGCGAGCACCTGAAGCCCCACGGCAGCTAGCTCGAGAGCGCCGGCCGTCAGCCAGACCCGGCTGCGCGCCAGCGAGATGAGCAGTCGCGGATCGACGGCCGACCGGCCTTGTCCTGCGGAGGCAACCAGGTGCTGACCAGCGCTGGCGGCACCGAAGCACGCCGCCGAACCGAGTCCGGCCGCGACGGCGCCGATGGTGCTCACGCCACCGCGGAAGGAAGCGACACCAGCCCGTGCTCGCGTAGCGGACCGAGCTCGAGGGACCTCGACTCGCACCACTGCTTGATGGCAGGCAGCGCACCGAGCGTCGCCCTCCAGGACCACGGCGCGCTGGTGCAGTCAGAGTCGTGCAGCAGGATCGTTCCGCCGCCGTCGAGCTGGCTCGTCACCAGTGTCGCCACGGACTCCGGGGTCGCGCGCTCCTCCCAGTCCTTGCCCCACGCCGTCCACAACACGGTGCGCAGGCCCTGCTCACGAGCGGCCACGAGAGCGGCACCCGTGAGCGCGCCGTAAGGCGGCCGGAAGAGCTCCGGTCGCACACCGGTCTGGGTCTCGATGAGGTCAGCGGTGCGCGCGAGCTGGTCAGCGGTCTGGCGGCCGGGCAGATGCCGGATGTGGTTGCGGTGGTCCCAGCTGTGCACGGCGAGCTCATGGCCCGCGTCCCGCAGCCGGGGGGCGATGTCGGGGTGGCGCAGGCACATCGTGCCGAGCAGGAAGAACGTCGCGCGGACATCGAGTCGCTCGAGCTCGGCGATGAAGGACGGCGTGCTGGCTGTGTCGGGGCCGTCGTCGAAGGTGAGGGCCACGTGGTCGGTGCGTCCGCGGCCGACGAGCCAGGGCCACGCGGGGCGCAGCGGTGGAAGGAAGGCCAGCAGCGGAAGCGCCTGCAGTCCCGCGGCCACCGCAAGCGCACCCCCGAGCGCTCCGCGTCGGCTCACGCGCGCGCCCAGGCCGCCGGGAGCGGCTCGATGCGCAGACCCTCACCCTGCACGGAGCGACGCACCGTGGTGAGCGCAGCAGCGAGCTGTGCCGGGTCGGTCGCGGTCAGGTCCAGCACGGCAACGGAGCTGCCCTTCATCTCCGGGATCTGCGACGGAGTGAAGCGGTAACGGGCCACGGCGAACGGCGTATGCGATGCCCGGGCCTCCGACAGCGAGACAAGCCCGAGGCCGTGGAGGCACACGACTGCGCCTGCGCGCTGGCCGGTGGACTCCGCCAGCTCGCGCGCCGCACCGGAGAAGGCGGCGGTGGCCCGGCGCGGCGTACGCGGGAGCTTGGCGGGCGCGGCCGCGAGCACCGAGACGCCGCGCCGCTCGAGAGCCTGCACGGCCTGGGGGTGGGACCTCGCCAGCGCCGGCTGCAGCACGACGCTGACCCCCGCAGCGCCCAGGATGTCGGGCGCGGTCGGTGCGGTGAGACCTTGCTCATCCAGCAGGACCGCGAGGTAGACAGCCCCGCTGTGCGCGGGGACCCGCGCCGTGCTGCCGAAGCCGCGCTCGGTTGCCTCCGAGATGCCGTAGGACAACCCGACGACCACCACCGGCACCGCCGCGAGAACCGCCGCGGTGCGCCGGGCCCAACCCGACACCGCAGGTGCGGGGACGCGACGCGGCCGGGTGACCGGCTGCTCGGCGCGGGCGAGGTTCGTGACGAGCTGGGTGGGGTCCTCGGTGAAGACCGCGCGGGCCCGGCCCGCCAGCTCAGCACCCGCCGGAGTCGCCGCCAGCTGGTGGAGCGCGGCGATCAGCTCGTCATCGTCGGCGGCGTAGGCGGCGATGCCCTGCGCGGCCATCTCTTCAGCGTTGCGGTGCCCGTGTCCCGGGAGACAGGCGTGGCCGATCACCGGCACACCCGCCGCGAAAGCCTCGACGCTGGCCAGCCCGCCCGCGTTGTGCACCACGACGTCGGCGGCGGCGTAGAGCGGTCGCACGTCATCCACCCAGCCGACGGCGGTGACATCGGGATCCCCGGCGAGCTCGGCGCGCAGCTGCTCGTTGCGACCGCAGAGCAACACGGGGCGCAGGCCGGCTGCGGCGACTGTGCGCGCTGTCGACGCGGCGTCTCCCACTCCCCAGGAGCCAGTGACCAGCAGTGCGACTCGCTCGCCTTCGAGGCCCATGGCCTTGCGCGCAGCCACGCGCTCGGCCGCGGTCACCGGCTCGGCCAGTCGAGGCGGAAGGACAGGACCACATGCCCACGCGGGTCGACCGGTGCGCGCAGAAGCCATCGTCGCGCTGTCGCCGTACGCCGCCAGGTAGAGGTCGGTGCCGTTGTCGAGCCAGAGCGCGTGGACTTCGGGGTCGGTGAGGTATGTCAGGGCCGGCACCGCGAGCCGGTTGGCCCGCCGCAGCTGCCCGAGCGCTCGCCCGGCCAACGGGTAGGTCGCCACGACGACGCCGGTGCCCTTCGCGAGGCGCAGCAGCTGGCGACGGGCGAGCGAGGCGATGACCAGCGCCGCGCGGTTGAGCAGCTTCTCCTCGTCGAGCCGGGCGTAGAGCCACTCATAGCTGCGGGGGGCGTGCTTGAGCTGCTCGCCGTAGACGAGCTTGATGATGCGACCCATCCCGAGCGGCAGCAGCGTGAGGTAGTCGACGACCTCGACGCGCACCTTCGACTCGCGCAGCCGACGAGCGAGCTCATAGGCGACGCCATCGTGTCCTGCGCCCATGCTCGCCGAGACCACGAGCACCTCGGGCCGCGGCTGCGCCAGCGCCATCCGCGGAGCGGCCAGCCTCCAGCCGACCAGCGCCAGCACCGCGCCGGCCGCGATGTCGAGGACGTAGTGGTTGCCCGTCGCGAGGATGACGAACGAGGTGAGCGCCAGGTGCCCGGCGGCAAGCCGGCGGGGCCACCGGCGCTCGGTGACCGAGCGCACGAGGAGCAGCACGAACAGCGCCCAACCGATGTGCAGGCTCGGCACTGAGGCGTACTGGTTCGTGTGCGCGGCGAGCGCGGAGCTCTGTTCCCACGAGCCCCAGGTGCCCGACGCGGCGACGACGTCGACGAAGCCCGAGTTGGGCAGCAGTCGCGGCGGCGCGGTGGGCAAGGCCACGAACACCGCGAACGCGATGAGGTTGATGAGCACCAGCGCGTTGCGCGCCCGTCGGTAGGCCTGGGGGAAGCGGGCATAGACGGCGACGAGTACGGCGAGCGTCACGCTCACGTGTGCGAGGTCGTAGTAGCTCGACAGGGTCACGGTGAGGGCGTGGCTGGAGGCCGTGATGTGGTCGAGCGTCCGCTCGACGTCGATGTGAAGCAGCCCCTCGAGCCGCAGCAGAGCGGCGCCACGGTCGAGCGCGCTGCCGACTCGCGCACCCACGATGTCCACCAGGTAGTCGTAGGCGACGACCAGCGCCAGCACCACGAGAACCTCGCCCAGCCAGTGTGGGCGCGCGCGTGAAGTGTCCTTGATGTCCATCACCCTGTCGGCAGGCTTGTGGCGACCCCCCGGGCTGCCCGGGCCATGGTGGCCCCGTTGAGGGTAACGGCTCGGTGGCCGGCTCGCGGCAAGGTGGCAGCACTGGTCAGGCACAGATCAGGCGCAGGTCAGGCGCAGATCAGGCGATACTCCACGCGTGACGCCACCCCCGCAGGTGCACGGTCGGGGGTTGGAGGTGGGTTTCGGCAGCGCCGTGATCACCCCGCCCATGCCCGTCGTGCTCGCCGGGTTCGGTGCCCGCAAGGGCCTCGTGAGCGAGGTGCACGACGACCTCGAGGTGCACGCGGTGTTTCTGCGCAACGGTGGCCAGTCGCTGTGCCTGCTTGTGCTGGACCTCCTGATGCTCGGGCCGGAGGTGGCGGGGCCGCTTCGGGCGAAGGTCGCGGGCGCGCTGGGGCTGGACCACTCGAGCGTGCTGACCAGCTGCACCCACACCCACTCCGGACCGGCTGCCACGCTCCACACCAAGCGCATCGGATGGCCGATGCCCGAGCAGTACGCCGAGCTGCTGGTCGGCCAGTGCGTAAACGCCGGCATAGCGGCACAGAACTCGGCCGAGCCGGTCGCGCTGGGCTATGCCAGGGGCCGGCTCCCCGTCGACCTCAGCCTCAACCGGCGCGGACTTCCCTACGACCCGCAGCTGTCCTTGGTCGAGGTTCGGCGCCCTGACGGGACGCTCGCTGGGACGCTGGCCAATGTCGGGATTCACCCTGTGGCACTGGGCATCGACTGCCGGGCGATCTCGGGGGACTGGCCGACGGTCACCCGCGGCGAGCTGCGCGGCTCGTCCGCGGCCCCGGCCGTCGTGATCCAGGGTGCGTCAGGGGACGTCAACCCGAGGCGTGACCCGCACACCGACCCCACTCCTGGCGGCAACTGGGACACGGCCAGCGAGCTGGGTCGAGAGATCGCCGAGGTGGTCGACGGCCTTCGTGCCTCGGCGCGACCGGTGGGGGGTGAGCAGCTGGTGCCGCTCGTCCGGCAGGAGCGGTTGCGAGCGGGCCTGACCCTGCCGGCCCTGCTCGCCGGCCGCGCGTTGCGCAAGGTGGATGTCGAGCTCGTCGAGTGGCGGCTCGGGGACATCTCCCTCGTTGCGGTGCCGGGAGAGGCCTTCCACGCGTTGGGCCGGGACATCGAGCGCGCCCGCGGGGATCGGGTGCTGCTGGCCGGGCTTGCCCCGAGCTGGCTCGGCTACCTGCCGCAGCCCTGGGGCAAGGGCTATGAGGAGAAGATGAGCTACGGGCGAGGGTTCACCAGCGCGGTTGCCCGCGCGCTGCTCAGTCCTCCTCCGGACGACGCAGGCGCTTGACCTGGCCGCGCCGCTTCTTGTCGTCGATCCGACGCTGGGTCGCGGCCCGTGAGGGCTTTGTCGGCCGGCGTGGTCTCGGCGGCGGGGCGGTGGCCTCCGCCAGCACGGTGGCGAGCCTCGCCAGGGCCGCCTCGCGGTTGCGCAGCTGCGAGCGGTGCTCGGAGGCGGCGATCGTCAGCACCCCGTCCACCAGGCGCCCGGAGAGGCGCTCGAGCGCGCGCGCCCGGTGGGTCGGACCCAAACTCGGCGAGCGCTCGACGTCGAAGGACAGCTCGGCCCTGCTGTCGGCTGTGTTGACCCCTTGCCCGCCTGGCCCACTGGATCGGCTGAACCGCCAGCGCAGCTCGTCGTCAGGGATGACGAGTCCGGCCCTGACCTGAAGGCCGTCCCCCGTCATGCCCTGCCGAGCAGGTCGTCGTACTCGCCCTCATGCCGTTGCAGGTAGGACCGCACGAACGGGCACGTCGCGACAACCCTCATGCCCCGCGCGCGGATGTCCTCCAACAGCCCGCGTGCCAGAGCCGAGCCGAGGCCGTGGCCCTCGAACTCCGGGTCGATGACGGTGTGTGTGATGACGCGCCGGTCGGGATAGCCGACATACTCGGAGTAGCCGGCCATGACTCCATCGAGGCGGATCTCGTAGCGGCTGAGCTCGGCGTTGTCGGTGACGCTCGGCTCACCGGGCGGCTGCTCGCTCATGCGGTGGCGGCCGCCGCCGCACGCCCAGCCGTGCGGCCCGAGAAGATGCAGCCGCCGAGGAACGTTCCTTCCAAGGAGCGGTAGCCGTGCATCCCGCCGCCGCCGAAGCCGGCGATCTCACCGGCGGCGTAGAGCCCGTCGACAGGCGCGCCGTCGGCGTCGAGCACACGCCCGCTCAGGTCGGTGTGCAGTCCGCCGAGGGTCTTGCGCGTGATCACCGACAACCGCACCGCGATCAGCGGTCCGGCCTTCGGGTCGAGCAGCCGGTGCGGGCCCGCAACGCGGATCAGCCGATCGCCCAGATAGCTGCGCGCGTTGCGCAGCGCGGCGACCTGCAGGTCCTTGGTGAAGGTGTTCGACATCTCGCGATCGCGCGACTCCACCTCCCGCCGGACGGTGGCTACGTCGAGCATCGGTGCGCCGCCGGTCACGCGGTTCATCCCGTCCACCAGCTCCGACAGGTTGGTCGCCTGGACGAAGTCCTCGCCCCGGTCCAGGAACGCCTGCACCGGCCCGGGTGTGCCTTCGCGCGCCCGACCGAGCACGCCGCGGACCGACTTGCCGGTGAGGTCGGGGTTCTGCTCCGAGCCGGAGAGCGCGAACTCCTTCTCGATGATCTTGCGGGTGAGGATGAACCAGCTGTGGTCGTACCCCGTCGTGCGCAGGTGGGCGAGCGTGCCCAGGGTGTCGAAGCCGGGGAACAGCGGCGACGGCAGCCGGTTGCCGAGCGCGTCGAGCCACAGCGACGAAGGCCCCGGCAGGATCCGGATCCCGTGCATGGGCCAGATCGGGTTCCAGTTGTGGATGCCCTCGACGTAGTGCCACATCCGGTCGCGATTGATGACCGTGCCGCCGGCCCGCTGCGTGATGGCGATCATGCGGCCGTCGACGTGCTGCGGCACGCCGCTGATCATGTGCTCGGGAGCAGTGCCCAGTCGCGCGGGCCAGGCCGCCCGCACCAGCTCGTGGTTGCCGCCGATGCCACCGGCGGTGACGATCACGGCCTGCGCACTCAGGTCGAACGTGCCGACCTCGACCCGCGAGCTCGACTGGCCGCGCGCCACGGAGCTGGGTTCGAGTACGGCGCCCGCCACACCGGTGACTGCGCCGGCCGAGGTCGTGATGGCGTCGACGCGATGCCGGAAGCGCAGCTCGAGCAGGCCGCGCTCGACTGCGGCCCGCACCCGTCGCTCGAAGGGCTCCACCACTCCGGGCCCCGTGCCCCAGGTGACGTGGAAGCGGGGCACCGAGTTGCCGTGCCCGGCGGCGGTGTAGCCACCGCGCTCGGCCCACCCGACGACGGGGAACAGCCGTAGTCCCTGGGCGCGCAGCCAGGAGCGCTTCTCGCCTGCCGCGAAGTCGACGTACGCCTCGGCCCACCGTCGGGGCCAC
>JAVEEJ010000212.1 GCA_030840515.1 Frankiaceae bacterium
CCGGGATCGGAGCCGACGGGGTGGGCGGCTGCGCGCTCGCGATCCCGTCGATCGCCACGCCACCGCTGGCCAGCAGGGCCAGCTGGTAGAAGCGCCGGTAGGCGTCGATCTCGCTGATCGGCTTGACCCACGGCTTGCCCTTGCACGCGGGGTCGGTGATCCCGTCGGCTCCGCCGACGTCCTGCAGCCACCGGTTGTAGCCGTCGACGTAGCCGCGCACCGCCTCGCGGATCTGCGGCTTCGGCGCTCCCGGCCCGGTCTGCGCGAGGAGCTTCTCGATCCGCTTGTCGTCGATGATCTGCTGGTAGAAGAAGTCGCTGTTGAGGTTGTTCACCGAGGAACCGTTGGCCCGGTAGCTGTAGCCGGCGTCAGGGCCGAAGTACTGCGAGCGCTCGGCCCGCACTGTCGCGTAGGTCTCGGCCAGCGTGCAGATGGTCTCGCTGGCGACGCTGTAGCCGTACCCGTATCCGAGCGACCCGTAGTCCTTCGCCTCGATGTGCGGGATGCCGTACTCGGTCATCCGGATGGTGACTTTGTAGTCGTCGTCAGGTGTGGCGTGGGCCAGAGCTGCCGGGGTGCCCGTGGCGAGCACGGCGAGGCACAGGAGCAGCGAGGTACGACGACTCATCGGTGGGGGGCTCCGGTCTGGTGGGGGACGGGCTGACCCCCACTTCGACGGATCCGCCCGGATACCTCCCCCTTACCGTGCGGCTACCCGCCCGCCATCGCGCCGATGACCAGCAGCGCCTCGCGACCCTGCAGCACCGGCTCGGGCAGCAGGGCGTCCGGCGGCTCGTGCGAGAGGTCCTCCTCGCAGGCGTAGAAGCGGACGAACGCCCGCCGCTTCCCGCTCGGGTGCTCCCGGATGGTGCCGCGCAGGACGGGGAAGGACTGCTCGAGGGAGTCGAGTACGGCGGACAGCGTCGGCTCGCCCGCAACCTCCACCGGCACCTCCCCGTGCACCCCGGCCAGGGCCTTGAGGTGCGCGGGCAGGACGACCCTGATCGTGCTCACGGCTGTGCCTGATTCACGGCTGTACCTGCCTCACGGCTGTACCTGCTTCACGGCTGTACCCGCTTCAGGGGAGGGTCTGGACTTCGACCGAGAGGACAGCCGGCAGGTCGCGGACGATCGCGTCCCAGGTGTCGCCGCCGTCCGGTGAGCAGTAGACCTGGCCGCCGCTCGTGCCGAAGTAGATGCCGCAGTCGTCGAGCTTGTCGACCGCCATGGCATCGCGGAGCACGTTCAGGTAGCAGTCACTCTGCGGCAGGCCCTTTGTCAGCGGCTCCCACTCGTTGCCCCCGGTGCGGCTGCGGTAGACGCGCAGCTTGCCCTCCGGCGGGTAGTGCATGGAGTCGCTCAAGATCGGCACCACATAGATGGTCTCCGGCTCATGGGCGTGCACGTCGATCGGGAAGCCGAAGTCCGAGGGCAGGTTGCCGCTGACCTCAGTCCACGAGTCGCCGCCGTCGTCGCTGCGCATGACGTCCCAGTGCTTCTGCATGTAGATGGTGTCGGGGCGATCCGGGTGCTGGGCCAGCCGGTGCACGCAGTGCCCCACCTCGGCCTCGGCCGACGGGATCTCGCCGGACTTCAATCCCTTGTTCTTGGGTCCCCAGGTCGTGCCCCCGTCATCGCTGCGGAAGACGCCGGCCGCCGAGATGGCGGCGAAGATCCGGTTCTCGTCACGCGGGTCCAACAGGATGGTGTGCAGGCACATCCCGCCTGCACCGGGCTGCCACTGCGAGCCTGACCCGTGCCCTCGCAGGCCCGACAGCTCGCTCCAGGACGTGCCGCCATCGGTGGACTTGAACATCGCGGCGTCCTCGACGCCGGCGTACACGACGTCGGGGTCGCTCAGCGAGGGCTCGAGGTGCCACACCCGAGCGAACTCCCACGGGTGCGGCGTGCCGTCGTACCACTGGTGCGTCCCGGGCACTCCGTCGTAGACGAAGTCCTTGCCCACCGGAGACCAGGTCTTGCCGCCGTCGTCGGAGCGCTGGATCAGCTGGCCGAACCAGCTGCTCGTCTGTGAGGCGAAGATGCGGTTGGGGTCAACCGGCGACCCCTTGAGGTGGTACATCTCCCAGCCCCCGAAGTGCGGGCCGTCCACGGTCCACTTCTTGCGAGCCCCATCTGCCGTGAGCACGAACGCGCCCTTGCGCGTTCCCACCAGCACCCGCACACCGCTCATCGACCCACCGTCTCCCTCGTCGGACCAGACCCGCACCGTATGACGAACCACGTCGGTGGGACTCATCGGCGCTCGGGCAAGATGCTGGGTGTGATCGACGAGCTCCTGGAACGCAACGCCGGCTACGCAGCCCGGTTCGACGGCGAACTCCCTCCCCAGCCGGCCAAGCAGCTGGCGGTCGTCGCGTGCATGGACTCCCGGATCGAGCCCTGGGCCGCTTTCGGCCTGAGCCGCGGGGAGGCCCACGTGCTCCGCAACGCCGGTGCCCGGGTCACCGATGACGTGATGCGCTCCCTCGTGGTCTCGGTGCACCTGCTGGGGGTGAAGGCGATCGCGGTCGTCGGCCACACCGGATGCGGGTTGACCGGCCGTGGCAACTCCGAGATCGCCGCGGCGGTCGAGAGCCACGTCGGAGTGGATCTCGGCGACTACGACTTCCTCGTCGTCGACGACATCAACCAGGCCGTCCAGGACGACGCGGCACGGCTGCGGCGGGATCCGCTCTTCGCCGGGGTCGAGGTCGGCGGGCTGCTCTTCGACATCGCGACGGGGCGGCTCACCCGCCTGAGCTGAGCAGCCTGCTCCCCGGCGCCGGGGAAGGTTTGTGCACATTGATGCCTGCGCCGCTCGAACTCTGAGGCCGGGCGCTGCTACCGTCCCGCCGTGCGAACCGCGCGAGCAGACTTCGAAGCGCGCCCGGAGTGCGTCCACGAGGCGCGCCGCTTCACCCGCGAAGCGTTGTCGGGCTGGGACGCCGACGTGGTCGAGTGGGCCGCCGGTCAGGTGGTCAGCGAGCTGTCCACCAACGCCGTCCTGCACGCCCGCACCGGCTTCAGCGTCGAGCTGTCCCTCAACTCCAGCCTGCTCACGGTTCGCGTCCACGACGCGGCGGCGGCCCGGGCGCCGGTGATGCGCCGGTTCGGGGACCAGGCGACGACGGGACGGGGGCTGGCCCTGGTGTCCCAGTTGTCCGAGGCCTGGGGCGTGGAGCGCGAGGCCGACGGCAAGACGGTCTGGTGCACCCTCGCGCTGTCCGCCACCGGCGGCGGGCACCCGGACGACCAGTCGGCGCAGATCACGCTGGAGTCGTTGCTCGACGCGTTCGACGACGGCGAGGACCCGGGCACTGCGACGGCTATGTCCCTCGCCGCGTGAGCACCGCGTCGACCGACCTCGTCGAGGTCCGCGTCCTCGAGCTCCCCGTACCTCTCTGGGCCAAGTCACAAGAGCACTTCCAGGACCTGATGCGCGAGTTCGCGCTCATCGCGGGGAACTCGGGCGCGAGCCTCCACCCGGTGCCGGCGCGGCTGCTCGAGCTGGTGGAGACCCTCACCGCTGAGTACGCAGGCGTCAGCGAGGCCCAGGAAGCCGAGCTGGCCGCGGCTGCTGAGGCGGGCACCGCGAGCCTGGACCTCGTGTTCTGCGCGCCGCCGCAGGCCGGACCCGCCGCCGAGGACCTCGGCCGGGTGCTCGAGGAGGCGGACGAGTTCTGCCGAGCGGGAGAGCATCTCCTGACCCTCGCCACTCCGCAGGACTGCGTTGCCTACCGGCAGTGGTACATCGCGCAGTTCGTCGACCAGCTCGCCGGTGGCGATCCCGTTCCCTGGTCCCAGTGGTCCGGGACCGGTCGCTGACCCGAGCACGTCGAGCCCCGGCTCATGCTGGTCCCGGTTGACGCCGGGGTCACCCACGGCTAGAACTCAACGCATGGTGAATTCGGTCGAGGTCGAGGACCTAAAGGTCGTCCGCGACCACACGCAGGTGCTGCGCGGCATCTCGTTCACGCTGGCCCCCGGCACGGTGACCGGCCTCCTCGGCCCTAGCGGCTCGGGCAAGACCACCTTGATGCGCAGCCTCGTCGGCGTGCAGACCGGGGTCACCGGTTCGGTCCGGCTGCTCGGCGAGCCCGCCGGTGCCCGATCCCTGCGGCGCAGCGTCGGCTACGTGACCCAGGCTCCTGCGGTGTACGCCGACCTCACGGTGATCGAGAACCTGCGCTACTTCGCCGCCGTGCTGGGCGCCGACGCTGCACGAGTCACCGCCGTGCTCGAGCAGGTGGACCTCAGCGACCGGGCTGGGCAGGCGGTCCACACCCTCTCCGGCGGGGAGCGGGCGCGGGTCTCATTGGCCGTCGCGCTCCTGGGCTCGCCGCAGCTGCTCGTCCTCGACGAGCCGACGGTGGGACTCGACCCGGTGCTGCGGCGTGACCTGTGGCTGCTGTTCGCCGAACTGGCCCGCGCCGGCGCCACGTTGTTGGTCAGCTCACACGTGATGGACGAGGCCACCCGTTGCGACCGGCTGCTCCTGCTGCGCGCAGGTCAGCTGGTGGCCGACGACACGCTCGCCGGGCTGCTCGCCAGGACCGGTGCCCGGGACGCCGAGGGTGCGTTCCTCGCGATCGCCGAGGCGGTGCCGGCATGAACCGGCGGGCCACCCTGGCCACGACCGCAAGAGTGCTGCGGCAGCTGCGGCACGACCCGCGGACGATCGCGCTGCTGCTCGCCGTACCCGTTCTCCTGCTGACGCTGCTTCGCTATGTCTACGACAACAAGCCGCTCGTCTTCGACCACGTCGGCGGTCCGCTGCTGGCCCTGTTCCCGTTCACCACGATGTTCCTGGTGTCCTCGGTGGCGATGCTGCGCGAGCGGGTCAGCGGGACCCTGGAGCGGCTGCTCACCACGCCGCTGGCGAAGGCTGACCTGCTGTTCGGCTACGCACTTGCCTTCGGCACCGTCGCCGTTGTGCAGACCCTGGTCGCGTCGAGCGTCGCGCTTGGTCCGCTCGGTCTGGACCTCGCAGGGCCTACGGTCGGAGTCGTCGGCCTCGCGCTGCTGGACGCGCTGCTCGGGATGGCGCTCGGCCTGCTGCTCTCCGCCTTCGCGCGGACGGAGTTCCAGGCCGTGCAGTTCCTCCCGGCCGCGGTGCTGCCGCAGCTGTTGCTGTGCGGTCTGTTCGCGCCACGGGCTCAGATGGCGTCGGTGCTGCGGGGGTTGGCCGACGTCTTCCCGCTCACCTACGCAGTCGACGGCATGCAGCAGCTCGCGGTCGGCGGACTGACAGGCCAGCTTGCGCGGGACTACCTCGTCGTCGCCGGGTGCGTCGTCGCCGCGCTCCTGCTGGCATCAGCGACCTTGCGGCGCCGCAGCGCGTGAGCCCGCGCGCCGGTCGCCGGCCGGGCGAGAGCGTGACCCGCGGCCTCATCCTCGCAGCGGCCAAGACCGCTTTCTCCGAGCGCGGGTACGACGCCACCTCGATGCGCGCCATCGCCCGTGAGGCGGGCGTCGACCCCGCGCTCGTCGTCCACTACTTCGGCAGCAAGGTCGGGTTGTTCGAGGCTTCGCTCGAGTTGCCCGTCGAGATCGGCGCCCTGGTCGCGGGACTGCTGGAGGGCGGGACGGACGCTGTCGGTGAGCGCATCGTGCGCACCTTCCTCGGGGTGTGGGACGCCACGCCCGGACAAGGGCCGATGCTGGCCATGCTGCGCGGCGCGGTGTCGCACCCCGACTCGGCGGATCGGCTGCGGATGATGCTGGCGCACCAGGTCTTGCAGCCCATCGCTGCGGCTGCGGGCGGCGACCAGACGGAGCTGCGGGCGTCGCTTGTGGCGGCGCAGGTGGTTGGGCTGGCGATGGCGCGCTACGTGCTGCGGTTCGAGCCGATCGCGTCGGCTTCACCGGACGTGCTCGCCCCGCTGATCGGCGGCACCCTCCAGCGCTACCTCACGGCGAGTCTCGACCCCGGGTCCGGCGACCCCGCACAACAGCACGCATGATGGGTCGGTGCCGCCCTCAACCAACGCGCCCACCCCCCGGCCTGAGGCCTCAGCCCCGCTGGTCCCGGAGACCCGATACGCCGAGGCCAACGGGCTGACGATCGCCTACGAGACCTTCGGTGCGCCGGACGATCCGCCGATGCTGATGATCATGGGCCTGGGGACCCAGATGATCGCCTGGTCCGATGAGCTCTGCCGCTCGCTCGCCGACCTCGGCTACTACGTGATCCGCTACGACAACCGCGACGTCGGGCTGTCCACCCACCTCGACGGGGTGCGCGTCCCTGGGATCGCCGACCTCGTGCTGCGGCGCAAGCGCCCGCCGTACTCGCTCACTGACATGGCTGCGGACGCCGCCGGCCTGCTCGACGCGCTGGGCATCGACTCGGCCCACGTGGTCGGTGCCTCGCTCGGCGGTTTCATCGCGCAGACCGTGGCCGTCGAGCACCCGAAGCGGGTCCGCAGCCTGTCGCTGTTCATGACGTCGACCGGCTCCCGACTCGTGGGTCGTCCCAAGCCCAGCCTGCTGCGCCGACTCGCCCGTGGCGGCAGCTCGCGGGGTCGGGCCGGGGCGATCGAGGCGGCCGTCGAGACCTTCACTGCGATCGGCTCGCCTGGCTTCCCGTTGGACGAGGAGCACCTGCGCGATCTCGCGGGACGCAGCTATGACCGGGCGCACGACGTGCGCGGTTACCAGCGCCAGCTCGCGGTCAGCATCACCCAACCCAACCGCAGCAAGCTGTTGCGCAACGTGCGGGTGCCCACCGTCGTCATCCACGGGTTGGCCGACCCGCTGGTCGGCGCCGACGGCGGTCGGGCCGTGGCGCGTGCCATCCCCGGAGCCAAGTTCGTCGCGATCCCCGGGATGGGGCATGACCTTCCGCGTGCGCTCTGGCCCCGCTTCGTCGAGGAGATCTCCGCGGTCGCGACGGAGGCTGACTCCACGCGCCGTCGAGAATCTGCCGACCGATGACTTCTGGCGCGGCGAGCCGTCTGACTGACTGACCACTGCGACACCGAGCCACCAACAGAGAAGGACACGCACATGGAGCCCATCACGCCTTGCCTGTGGTTCGACACCGCCGCCGAGGAGGCCGCCGAGTTCTACGTCTCGCTGCTGCCGGACTCGAAGATCACCGCCGTGTCGCGCTACCCCGACGGCTCGGGCGACCGGTCCGGCACCGTGCTCACGGTGGCCTTCGAGCTGAACGGCCAGCCCTTCACCGCCCTGAACGGCGGTCCCGAGTTCACCTTCAACGAGGCGATCTCGTTTCAGATCCACTGCGACACGACTGAGCAGCTCGATGACCTGTGGACTCGCCTGACCGAAGGTGGCGAGGAGAGCCAGTGCGGCTGGCTCAAGGACCGCTACGGGTTGTCCTGGCAGGTCATCCCGGCTGGCTTCGAGCAGCTGCTCAGCGACCCCGACCCGGGACGCTCGCAGCGCGCGATGCAGGCGATGATGTCCATGCGCAAGCTCGACATCGACGCCATGCGCGCCGCGGCTGACTCCGCCTGAGAGCCGGTTGCGAGTACGGCTGCGAGTACGACGGCTGCGAGTACGACGGCTAGATCGGGTCGTGTTCCACGACGAGCAGCGCCAGGTCGTCGGCGAGCTGAGTGGCTGACGCGGCGCGCAGGTCCTGCAGCACCTTGTCGAGACTGCGGGCGAGCGGCGCCCCACACAGCGGCGCCGCTACCGCCGCGGGCTCGACGAACTCGCCGTCAGGCTTGCGCGCCTCGCTCAGGCCGTCGGTGAACGCGAAGAGCCGCTCCCCCGGGGCGAGCGTCCCGGTGGTCATCTCCCACTCCGACCCGAGGCCGAGCGGAGCCGCGCTGATGACGGCCAGCTCGTGCACGCCGCGCGGGCCGCAGATGAGCGGGGCCGGGTGACCGCAGGACACCAGGCGATAGCTGCCGTCGTCCGAGATGTCGATGAGCACAGCGGTCACGAAGTCCTCGTCGGTGAAGAACGGTCGGAGCCGCGCGTCGACCTGTGCGGCCGCCTCCGCAACCGACTCGACCTGCGCAGCGGCCCTGAACTCCCCCAGCACCAGCGTTGCGGTGCGCACGGCGTCGAGCCCCTTGCCACGGACGTCGCCGACGATGACGCGTACTCCGTCGGCGCGCGGCACCACCTCGTAGAGGTCTCCTCCGATCTTCGCCTCGGCGGCGGCGGAGACGTAACGCGCCTCCAGGCGCAGGTTGCCGACGCGTGACGGCGGGTCGGCGAGGATCGCGCGCTGCGCGACCTCCGCGACTCGGGTGACAGCAGCGAGTCGGCCCTGCTGCTCGGCGAAGGAGGTCGCGGTCTCCACGCACTGCGCCGCACGGCGGGCGAGCTCCTCGACCAGGTCGCGATCGCTTTCCGTGAAGCGCCGACCCGAGTCGGCGTGCACCAAGGTGATCGCGCCGAAGGTGCCGCTGCGGCCTCGTAGTGGCGCAAGCAGCACCGAGGACATCCCGATCATGCGCAGCAGCTGGAGGTGCTCGTCATCGACCGCCCCTTGCTGGAGCAGCTCGTCGCTGATGTCCGGGTAGAGCTCGCTGGTGCCGGTCGCGATCACATGCGGCACGCCCGTGGTCCCGCTCATGCTCGGTGGGTAGCGCACCTCCGTCTCACGCGCCCAGCTGACCCGGTCCGGGTCGGAGTGGGCGAGGGCCGCCGTCACCAGCTCGCCGTCGCGGACCAGGTGGATCACGCACCAGTCCGCCAATCGAGGCACGACGAGGTCCGCCATGGTCTGCAGCACCTCATCGACATCAAGGCTCTCGGCCAGAAGCAGCGAGGCCTCGGCGAGGAAGGCGAGCCGCGCGTTGGCGACCACGGCACGTTCGGCGCTGCGAGCCCGCTCGATCGCCTGCGCAGTGGCGTCGGCGAGCGTGGCGATGAACGCGACCTGGGTGCTCTGCTGCACGTCAGCGGTGCCCTCGAAGGTCAACGACAGCACACCGAGCTGCCGGTCGCCGATGGTCAGCGGCGCAACCAGCAGCGTGCGCTCGCTGGGGTAGACCCCGGCGAGCACGGGGAAGCGCTCGGCCAGCTCGGCCAGGTTGGCGAGCACCACCGGCCCTCCCGTGCGGAGGGCCTCGCCGCCCGGGAGCGGGTCGTCGGCGGGGAACTCGTGGTACTGGTCCGCCAGCGTGGCGTCGCCACCGACATGGCCCGCTGAGCACAGCATCCGGCGCTCGTCCATCAGGTAGACCCGCGCCGTCATCGCCCCCAGGTTGGCCGTCGCCATCGTCGTGACGATCTCGACGATGTCCTCGGTGTTGCCAGCTCCGGTGAGCGCGCTCGTCACGGTCGTGAGCAGGTCGAGGCGACGGGCGAGGCCTTCAGCTTCACGTCGCGCCGACCGCTCGGCCGCGTAGAGCCCGCTGCGGTCAAGCGCCACCGCAGCCTGGTCCGCCAGAGCCAGCACGAAACGCCGCTCGTCCTCGTCGAACATCTGGCGGGTGCGGAAGCTGAAGCGCAGCACGCCGCCTTGCGTCGACGGCAGCGGAACGGCGCACAAGGCTGCCGTCTCCGGTTCGTGCGCAGCCAGGTAGTCCGTCAGTGCCGGGTGCTCCAACGCCAAGGTCTCCGGGCTGTCGATCCAGACCGCGCGGTTGGTGCGCAGCGCCAGGCTGCCGGGCAGTGGCTCCTCCAGGTCAGCACTCGCCGACCGATCGAGCGCGGACTGGCCGTAACCCTCTGAGGCCAGCGAGAGCAGCTGGTCGTTCTCGCGCACGGTCAGGTCGCCGGCGTAGGCGCCGAGCGCACGGGCGCCCTCGCTCACCACGCAGCGAGCCGCCTCACGCGGGTCCACAGCCCTGGCCAACGCAGCGCCGACCTCGAAGAGGCTGCCAGCCGTACGCGCGGCTACCCGCACACCCGACAGCGAGTCGAGCTCGCTGGCGAGGACCTCGGGGAACTGCGGGGTGACGGGGATCGGCTGGCCGGCGACTTGCGCGCGGAGCTGCGCGATCAGCGAGCTGACGTACCAGTGCCGGAAGGCGCGGTGCGAGGGGCGCGACTCGAGCGTGAGCAGCCGTGCCGCCCGGGCGTAGCGGTCCAGCTCGTCGAGCGCGGCGAGGTAGGCATCGCCGGCCTCGGCCGCCCTGGCCGGCAGGTGGAGGACGAGCTCGGTCTCCGCCCGGCCGGCCAGACCCGCCTGCACCGCCTGTCGCTTGATCGCCGACCGCGCGTCAGCGAAGCCGTGCACGACCGAGGCCACCAGCGCGCGCAGGGGCTCGGGGGTGTTCGGACCTCCTTCGCCGGCCAGCGTCAGCTCACGCACCAGGTTGTCGACGTGCTCCTTGGCGGTGATGAGCAGCGCCGTGGGCACGGAGCCCAGTCGCACCTGATACCGCGGCTCGGGGTCGTCGTCCCAAGCCGCAAGCGGGTCGAAGGCGTCGGGAAGCGGGCCGGAGCGCTGCGCCACAACGCCGGGGCCTAGCTCGGCCCACACGGTCTTGCCGCCCGACCGCGGCGTGACGCCCCAGACGCCGAGCGCCTCTACCAGGGCAAGCCCGCGCCCGGTCATCGCGCCGCTGCCGCTGCGCACCGCCAGCGGCGGGACCGCGCTGGCGTCCGTGACCTCGAGGCGGACCCCTTCACGGGTCACCCTCACCCTGACCGTGACCGGTCCGTGGGCGTGCAGCTGGGCGTTCGTGACCAGCTCCGACACGACGAGCTCAGCGTCGGAGACCAGGTCGGGGTCGGCGTCTGCCAGGTGTTGGCGCACCAGCGCTCGGGCTCGCCCCACCGCCGCGCGCCCGGCCTCGAGCACGAGCGGGCCGTCCGGCGGGTCCGTGACCGGGGCCGCCGGGTGCGGTAGCTCAGGGCTCAGCTCGAGCTCTCCCTTGTCGGCTGGCACGGCAGCAATTCTGACCTACTTACGTGCCGTGCGGCCACTATTGCCGCAAGTCGTCCGGATCGGATCAGGGCGAGTACGGCGGCGCCAACGGCAGGTCGTGCCGGCCGGCCCGCGCCACCTCCGCGGGAAG
The DNA here is from genome assembly GCA_030840515.1 of Frankiaceae bacterium. Classification (GTDB taxonomy): domain Bacteria; phylum Actinomycetota; class Actinomycetes; order JAVEEJ01; family JAVEEJ01; genus JAVEEJ01. The sequence goes on from JAVEEJ010000212.1 coordinate 10,956, forward strand.
CGGCCACGCGTTGGGCAGACAGCCGTCGAGCTCGGTGCTCTGCTGCACCATGACCCCCGCCTTCTGCCCCGCGCGCGGGCAGGCCGGCGGTGGCGGGTGGTGCATCCCGAGCAGGTGACCGAACTCGTGGTTGATGAGCATCTGGCGGTAGACCTGCAGGGACCCCGTCCACTCGGGCGTGGCCTGGCGCCAGCGGGCTGCGTTGATGACGACGAGCGGGCCGTTCTGGCAGGAGTACTTCCCGTAGACGTCATAGGGCCGGCACATGCGTTGAGCGAGGTCGGGCTCCACGATCACGACCCGGTAGCGGGCGCGCTGGTCGTGCACCAGCCGAAAGCCGGCGCGCTGCCACCCCCGGGCATCGTGCAAGGTGGCGTCGACGACAGCGGGAAACGCCCGGGTCGCCGCGTCACGGGTGTGCACCTCGATGCGGTAGCGCACGACGACGACGCTCGAGGGCCCTGGGGTCGTGACGCCCGGCCCTGCCGACGCAGACGCGGCCTCGGTGCGGCCGGGCGTAGCGCTGCCACTGGGAGCGTCGGCCTCGCGTGCGTCTCCTGCGCAGGCGGTCGTCAGAAGCACGAGCAGGGCGGCACCCCAGGCACCGAATGCGGCTCTCACACCGCAGCCCTACCCGGTCAGCGGAGCTTGGTCGCGACAGCCGCGAGCATCTCGCGTCGGATCAGCCCGGAGCCGGCGCGGATCAGCAGCCAGTACGCCGCCAGCAGCCGCGCGGCTCCCGCGTCGGTGGCGAGCACCCGGGTCTCGGTGACGAGCTCCGTCGTACCCGTGCCCTGCTCGTTCAGCTCGAAGCTCCACACGGCCTTGGCGTAGCCAGGTTGGTCGAAGCGCTCGAAGTCCTCACGATCGGAGACCTGGACCCGTGCCCCGTCCGGTCGCCAGAACCTCCCGATCGCGACAAGGACCAGCTCGGTCGGGTTGTCCACGACGCGGAGGAACCCGGCGCGCTCCGTCTGCTCGAGCAGCGAACCACCCCGGTCGAGGTCCACGAGCGCGAACGGGCTCTTGCCCTGCAAGAGGAGTGGAAGCCCGCGTACGGCGAACAGCGCGCGAGTGAGCGGCAGGTCGCGCGGACGCAGGCCCTCGAGCACGGCCCGAACCTCGGAGGCGGTGGCGGCGTAGTTGCGCCGGTGGACCTCCCGCCGGCTGTAGACCGGCAGCAGCGCCTCGACCGTGACGGTCACGCGGGCCTCGGCTACATGCTCTCCGGCATGGGCGAGGCGAGCTGGAACAGGTTCCCGTCGGGGTCCTCGAAGGTGGCGAGCGTCATCCCCTCGCCGGGCTCGTAGGGCTCCTGCTTGACGCTGGCGCCCTGGTCCTTGAGGCGCGCGAACTCACCGGCCACGTCGGCGGTCTCGAGGTTGATGATGATCCGGCCCGGCATCTCGTTCTGACCCTTGACCTCAGAGTGCGGGCCGACCATGACGAACCCGTTCCCGGCCTTCCAGCCGGTGTAGCCGTTGCCCTCGAAGCCCGGCTCGCCGAGCACCTTCGTGTAGAAGGCAGCCAGTGCGGTCGGGTCCTCGGAGTGGATCATCACGGTGTTCAGGCTGAGCATGGCGCTCTCCATCCGGCTCGAGACGGTCCTGCGGTCGACCGCTGGCCCCGTCCTACTCCTGCAAATGCGACAAGGCAATTCCGTCGCCAGGCCAGGGCCCAGCCTCTCGACGTACAGCGTCCGATGCGTCACCCTTTGGCTGTGCTGCTGCTTGAGCGGGACTCGCTGGTCGACTCCCTGGTCGGGTACGCGGACGATGCTCGGGGGGGCGACAGCCGCCTCGTGCTCGTCGGCGGCGAGGCCGGGGTCGGCAAGACGACGCTGCTCGAAGCGCTGCGGGACCG
>JAVEEJ010000241.1 GCA_030840515.1 Frankiaceae bacterium
CCGAGCCCGAGGCCCACCGCGATGGCGACGGGCAGGTCACGGCCGGCCCGGCCGTGCCCCGCGGCAGGGGCCGGGGACGGCTCGGCTGGGGTGGCGGCCGGCGCCTCGTCCACGGCCATCGTCGGTGTGCTGCTCAGACCGCGCGCAGCTCAGACTCCTTGTGCCGAAGGCGCTCGTCGACGCCGGCGACGTACTTGTGCGTCAGAGCATCGAGCTCCTTCTCAGCGCGACGCACGTCGTCCTCACCGGCATCGCCGTCCTTCTGGAGGCGGTCAAGGGCGTCCTTCGCGTGCCGGCGGATGTTGCGGATCGAGATGCGCTGGTCCTCGGCCTTGGTGTGCGCGACCTTGATCATCTCGCGTCGCCGCTCTTCGGTGAGCTGCGGGAAGACGACCCGGATGATCTTGCCGTCGTTCGTGGGGTTGACGCCCATGTCGCTGTCGCGGATGGCCTTCTCGATCGCGTTGAGCGAGGAGATGTCGAAGGGGGCGATGATCGCCATCCGCGGCTCCGGCACCGTGAAGGACGCGAGCTGGTTCACGGGCGTGGGCGCGCCGTAGTAGTCCACGACGATCTTCGCGAACATCGACGGGTTGGCTCGACCGGTGCGAATGGCCGCGAAGTCCTCCTTGGCCACCTCGACCGCCTTGGCCATCTTCTCCTCGGCCTCGAGCAGGGTCTCGTCGATCACTGTGCTTGTCTCCCGGAGTCTCGGTCGATGGGTGGGCTCGCAGCGGGCGGAGGTCAGTCCGTGGGGCACACGAGCGTGCCGATCTTCTCACCGCGCACGGCGCGCGCGATGTTGCCCGGCTCGTTGAGGTCGAACACGACGATGGGCAGCCCGTTGTCCATACACAGGCTGAACGCCGTGGCGTCCAGGACCTTGAGCCCGCGCGAGATCGCCTCGGCGTAGTCGAGCCGGTCGAACTTGACCGCGTCGGGATTGGTCCGCGGGTCGGCGTCGTACACGCCGTCCACGCCGTTCTTCGCCATCAGCACCGCGTCGGCGTTGACCTCCAGCGCACGCTGCGCAGCCGTGGTGTCGGTGGAGAAGAACGGGGCGCCCAGCCCGGCGCCGAAGATGACGACGCGACCCTTCTCGAGGTGGCGGATGGCCCGGCGCGGTACGTAAGGCTCGGCCACCTGGCCCATGGCGATCGCGGTCTGGACGCGGGTCTCGACCCCCGCCTTCTCGAGGAAGTCCTGCAAGGCCAGGCAGTTGATCACCGTGCCGAGCATGCCCATGTAGTCGGCGCGCGGCCGGTCCATGCCGCGCTCGGCCAGGATGTGCCCGCGGAACATGTTGCCTCCGCCGACGACGACCGCGACCTGGATGCCGCTGCGCACGACGTCAGCGATCTGCTCGGCGATCAGCCCCACCGTCAGCGGGTCGATACCGAGCTCGCGGCCACCGGCGAACGCCTCGCCGGAGACCTTGAGCAGCACGCGCCGGTAGCTGCCCGACGCACCGCGATCGGCCGACGAGGGAGCCGCCTCCTCGATGCTCTCGCTCACGGTGGCGGCCTCCTCGTCTGGCGTCGTCGTCGTGCAGTGTGCCTCAGCCTGCGTCAGTCAGGCGGAGCGCCTCAGGAGCTGCCGACCTCGAAGCGCACGAAGCCGGTCAGCTTGACGCCGGCCTCGTCCAGGTAGGCACCCACGGACTTCTTGCTGTCCTTGACGAAGGACTGCTCGAGCAGCACGACGTCCTTGAAGAAGCCGTTGACCCGACCCTCGACGATCTTGGGCAGCGCGCCTTCCGGCTTGCCCTCCTCGCGCGCTGTCGCCTCGGCGATGCGCCGCTCGCTCTCGACGAGGTCAGCCGGCACGTCGTCGCGGTTGAGGTACTGCGCGCGCAGCGCCGACACCTGCATGGCCGCCGCCCGAGCTGCCTCGACGTCGTCGCCTTCGAAGGAGACGAGTACGCCGATCTGCGGCGGCAGGTCGCTGGCCCGACGGTGCATGTAGGCAGCGACCGTGCCGTCGAGCACAGCGACGCGACCGAGCGCGATCTTCTCCCCGATCACAGCGGCGACCGAGTCGATGTTCTCCCGGACGGTCTTGCCGTCAGCGAGGGTCTGGTCGAGCAGCTCCTCGGCGTTGGCCGGGCGCGAGCTCGCCGCGTGGGCGACGATGTCGGCCGCCAGCTGCTGGAACTGCTCGTTCTTGGCGACGAAGTCGGTCTCGCAGTTGAGCTCGATGAGCGCGTTCTCCGCCGCGGCCACGAGGCCGTTGGCGGCGGTGCGCTCGCCGGAGCGCTTGGCAGCCTTCGCCGCGCCCTTGACGCGCAGCGCCTCGATCGCCTTCGCCTCGTCGCCCTCGTGCTCGACGAGCGCGTTCTTGACGTCGCTCATGCCGGCGCCGGTGAGCTCGCGCACCTTCTTGATCTGCGCGGCCGTGATGTCAGCCATGTCCTGTGTCCTGTTCCTCGAAGGTCGTGCTGGTGTCGTGTGCGGGCGCGCCCGCCGGCGTCCCCGGCCGCCCCCCGGAAGGGGCGACCAAGGGCCGTCGTACTCGCTGGTGGATCGTGCTCTTGCGCCGGCCGGTCAGGCCTGCGCGGGTGCCTCGGCAGTCGGGGCAGCGGGCTCGCCCGCGGCCGTCTCGGCCGGGACCGCGTCGGCCCCAGTCGCTGCAGCCTGGTCCCCTGACAGCAGCTGCTGCTCCCACTCGGCCATCGGCTCGTCGGTGCCGAGCTCGCTGCCGGCCTCCGCCGGCTCGTCGCCCGTGCCTGCACCGGCGCGGGCCATCAGGCCCTCCGCCACGGCGTCGGCGATGACGCGGGTGAGCAGGTTGACGCTGCGGATCGCGTCGTCGTTGCCCGGGATCGCGTAGTCGACCTCGTCCGGGTCGCAGTTGGTGTCGAGGATGGACACGACCGGGATGTGGAGCTTGCGCGCCTCACCGACCGCGATGTGCTCCTTCTTGGTGTCCACGACCCAGATCGCGCTGGGAACCCGCGTCATGTCGCGCAGGCCACCGAGGGTGCGGTCGAGCTTCTTGCGCTCGCGCTGGAGGACGAGCGCCTCCTTCTTGGTGAGCACGGTCGAGCCGCCGGTCTGCTCGATCTCCTCGAGCTCCTTGAGCCGCTGCAGGCGCTTGTAGACCGTGGAGAAGTTGGTCAGCATGCCGCCGAGCCAGCGCTGGTTGACGTAGGGCATGCCCACCCGGCCCGCCTCCTGGGCGATGGCCTCCTGAGCCTGCTTCTTGGTCCCGACGAACAGGATCGTGCCGCCGTGGGCGACCGTGTCCTTGACGAACTCGTACGCGCGGTCGATGTAGGACAGCGACTGCTGCAGGTCGATGATGTAGATCCCATTGCGCTCGGTGAAGATGTAGCGCTTCATCTTGGGGTTCCAGCGACGAGTCTGGTGTCCGAAGTGGACGCCGCTCTCGAGCAGCTGGCGCATCGTGACGACGGCCATGGGTGGTGCTCCTCTCGCGCGCCCGTCCGGGCGCGCACCGGTTCCCGCGCCGACCGGGTGGTCGCCGCGCCTGACGCCGCCGACGCGCTCCACCCCTCCTCGCGGAGGGGACCGGGCGCGCGCCCCGCTGCCTGGTGCAGCTGCCGGAGGCAGCTGCGCAGTCGGTCTGGCGGCGTGCGAAGTCAGCCCAGCGCAAGCCGGACTGCGGGAGCGAGTCTACGCACTGTCCACAGGCGGGAGGCCCTCGGGTCGGTGTCCACAGCCTCACGCCTGGCCGGCTTCCGGCGCCTCTCCCCGGCGCAGTCTCGGCGCATGCCCCTGCTGCTCGCCTTCCTCGCCTCCGCCTCCGCGTGGCTGTGGCCACTCACGCCTGCGCCTGCCGTGGTCCGCGGCTTCCACCCGCCCGCCACCGCCTACGGCCCCGGCCACCGAGGCGTCGACCTGGCCGGGGCCGTCGGCGATCCGGTTTTGGCGGCGGGGGCGGGCGTGGTCACGGTGGCGGGTCCGGTCGCCGGTCGGGGTGTCGTGGTCGTCCTTCATGGCCGGCTGCGCACCACCTATGAGCCGGTCGCCGCCTCGGTGCACGTCGGCGCGGTCGTTCTCGCGGGCGACCGGCTGGGCACGCTCACCGCCGGACACCCGGGCTGCCCGGTCGCCGCCTGCCTGCACTGGGGCCTGCTGCGCGGCCGGACCTACCTCGACCCGCTGAGCCTGCTCGGTCGGGGACGGGTGCGTCTGCTTCCCGTGGAGGGTCGAGTACGGCGAGGCGTCAGCGCGCTGTCGGTCGTCTCGGCCACCCACCCACCGGTGGCGGTCCGGCCTGCAGCGGTGGACGACACCACCCCGGGCTCCGGGACGGTGGCCGCAACCTTGGCCGAGGCGTCGCTGGCGGCCATCGGTGGGCTGTGGCTGCTCAAGCGCTCGAGCGTGGGACGGGCTGCGGTCAGGCGCTCTGCTCGGCGAGCTTTCCTCGGAGCTGGAGCACGGCCTTGGTGTGCATCTGGCAGATCCGGCTCTCCGTCACGCCGAGCACCTGGCCGATCTCCGCCAGCGTGAGGCCCTCGTAGTAGTAGAGCGTCACGACGATCTTCTCCCGCTCGGGCAGCGTGTTGATCGCCCGGGCGAGCAGGTACTTGGTCTCCTCGGTCTCGAAGGCCGAGACCGGGTCCTCCGCCTTGGTGTCCTCGAGGGTGTCGACCAGGCTGAGCTTGTCTCCCCGCTCGCCGCCCACGCTCATCAGCTCGTCGAGGGCGACCACGTTGACGAAGGAGACCTGGCTGAAGATCGTGTGCAGGTCCTCGAGCGGGATGCCCAGCTCGGACGCCACCTCGGCCTCGGTCGGGGTGCGCTGCAGGCGAGCCTCGAGCGAGGAGTAGGCCTTCTCCACCTCGCGGGCCTTGTAGCGGACCGAGCGCGGGATCCAGTCGATGGAGCGCAGCTCGTCGATGATCGCGCCCTTGATGCGGCTGATCGCGTAGGTCTCGAACTTGATCGCCCGCTCGAGGTCGAACTTCTCGATGGCGTCGATCAGCCCGAAGATCCCGTAGGAGACGAGGTCGGCCTGCTCGATGTTCGGCGGCAGCCCCACGCCGACGCGGCCGGCGACGTACTTCACCAGCGGCGAGTAGTGCAGGATCAGCCGATCGCGGAGCCGCTGCTCCTTGGTCGCCTTGAACTCCACCCAGAGCTCACGCAGCGCGGCTTCCGCCTGCGTCTTCTCGAACGCCTTGGCCTCTGCCACCGCCTCGGCAGTGAGTTCCTCGGGAACGGGCAGCTCCTCGGGCTCAGCGGGCGGGGTCAGCACTCCGGAGCCCTCAGGCCCGGGGGTGCGCGCGGTCATAGGTCGCCTTCAGTCGATCGATGGACACGTGCGTGTAGATCTGAGTGGTTGCGAGCGTAGCGTGCCCGAGAAGCTCCTGGACGCTTCTCAGGTCAGCTCCTCCTTCGAGCAGGTGGGTCGCCGCTGAGTGCCTGAGGCCGTGAGGCCCGAGATCAGGGGCCCCAGGAACCGCCGCAAGCCTCTCGTGCACCACCCGCCGGGCGGTGCGGCTGTCCAGCCGGCCGCCCTTCGCGCCGAGCAGCAACGCCTGGGCGGACCGGGCGGTGACGAGCGCTGGCCTGCCGTGCTCGAGCCAGTCGTCCACCGCCCGGAGCGCTGGGTCGCCGAGGGGGACGATGCGCTCCTTGTCGCCCTTGCCGAGCACCTTGATGGTGCGCCGGGTCCGGTCCACGTCCCGCTGGTCGAGCCCGCAGAGCTCGCTGACCCGCACCCCGGTGGCGTAGAGCAGCTCGAGCACGGCCCGGTCCCGCAGGTCGAGCGGCTCATCCGCCAGCGCGAGTCCGTCGAGCAGGGCGCGCACCTGGGCGGCGTCCAGCACGGTGGGCAGCGTCCGGTGACGCTTCGGCGAGGCCAGGGCCGCGCCGGGGTCCGTGGTCATCAGCCCGCGGCGGACCGCCCAGGCCGTGAAGCCACGGGCAGCGGCCGCCCGGCGGGCCAAGGTGGCCCTGGCCTTGCCACGTGAGGTCTGCAGCGCCAGCCAGCTCCGCAGCACGCCGAGGGTGAGGTCAGCGGGCACGCTCGCCCCGCAGCGGGCCGCGTGGTCGAGCAGTGAGGCCAGGTCGCCGGCGTACGCGCGAACGCTGTGCGCGGACAGCCCGCGCTCGCTCTGCACGTGGCGCAGGTATGCCTCGAGCGCCTCGGCCAGGGCGGCCGGCAACGACTCGGGGCCCGAGGCCTCGCCGCCGGCCGGGGTGCTCATCCTCCGATCGTGCCCCACGCACCTTCCCGCGGCGCGCAGCGGCGCGCCCGTTCGCTGGCGCTGAGCCGGACCCCGGCCGGCGTGCTCTCGACCAGGCCCATCCGCTGCAGATCGCGAAGGGCCAGAGCGACCGCCTGCTCGTCCATGCCCGCGCTCACCACGAGGCGACCGGGCGGGATCGCCGTCATGGCGGGAACAGCGTCGAGGACGCGGCGTGTGTTGATCTTGAGGCCGTCCCTGGTGCGCGCCGGTCCGCGAACCTCGGGCGCCAGGTCGATGCCGATCAGCCCCACCTCCTCCACCACGTGCTCGGCGGAGGCCACGAGGCGGTAGTCCGGGTGCTTGCGCAGCAGCTCGTGGCAGCCGCGGGACGCCCAGGCATCCACCGGTCCCGGCACGACCATGACCGCACGCCCGAGCGAGCCGGCCTGGCGGGCCGTGGTTGCGGTGCCGGACCGCGGACCGGCCTCGACCACGACGGTCCCCCGCGTCAGCGCGGCCACGATCCGGTTTCGGGCGAGGAACCTCAGCTGCCGGGGCGCGTCCCCCGGCGGCTGCTCCGAGACGACGAGACCCTCAGCCGCGATCCGCTCGATCAGCGAGGTGTGGGCCACCGGGTAGGGCACGTCCACGCCGGAGGCGAGTACGGCGACGGTGGGGGTCGGGACCGCGAGCGCGGCGCGGTGCGCGGCGGCGTCGATCCCGTAGGCGCCGCCGCTGACGACGGTCCAGCCCCGGAGGGCCAAGCCCGCGGTGAGCTGGCCGGCGGTGCGCTCGCCGTAGGCAGAGCTGGCCCGCGACCCGATGACCGCAACGGATCGGTCGGTGAGCTCGGCGAGGTGGTGCTCGCCGCGCACCCACAGCCCGTAAGGCGGCCGGGGCAGCAGGTCGAGGCGCTCGGGCCACTCCTCGTCGCCGGGGATGACGAACCGCGCACCGCGCGCCGCCCCCCGGCCCAGGTCGCTCGCCACGTCGAGCTCGTCCAGCCGGGGCCCGAGCCCGGCGGCGAGGTAGCCGTGGCCGGCAGCGCGGGGGTCGAGCAGTCGCGCGAACGCGTCGACGATTCCGCAGACTCCGACGACCCGGTCGACCTCGTTGGTCCACTCATCGGGTTCGAGCAGGCGGCAGAGCGCGGCTCGCAGCGACCGCTCGTCACCCGCCTCCACATAGGCCGCGACCTGCGCTGGACCGCGAGGCCGGCTCACGCGGCGGCTCGCTCAGGCAGATGCAGCCCGCGCAGCCGCAGCGCGTCGTCAACCTCGTCGGCGCCCGGCGAGTCCAGCCCGCGCAGGTCGGCGATGGTCCAAGCCACCCCGACGGTGCGGTCGAAGCCCCGCGCCGTGAGCCGTCCCCGGTCCACGTTGAGGTAGGCCTGCCGGAGGACGTGGAAGCCCAGCGGCCACCGCCGCTTGAGCTCCGGCGCCGGCACGTCAGCGTTGCGCCGCCACGGGGTGCCGACGAAGCGCCTGGCCATTCTCGCCCGCGCGTCCCGCACCCGACCGGCCACTGCGGCGGAGCACTCCCCCGGGGCGCGCTCCATCATCAGGTCACCCGTCGTCACCGCGCGGACCTCGAGCTGCAGGTCCACCCGGTCGAGCAGCGGCCCCGACAGCTTGGCCTGGTAGCGCCGCCGCTCCGCGGGCCCACAGGTGCACTCCGCGTCCACGCCGCCTGCTGCTGCGCACGGGCACGGGTTGGCCGCCATCACCAGCTGGAAGCTGCACGGGAACGACTGCTGGGCGGAGGAGCGCGCGATGACGATCGTCTCGTCGCCCATCGGCTGCCGCAGCGCTTCGAGCGCGTCCCGCTTGAACTCCGGCGCCTCGTCGAGGAAGAGCACCCCGCGATG
>JAVEEJ010000293.1 GCA_030840515.1 Frankiaceae bacterium
GAGCGCGGCGACCGCGTCGGGGATCGGTGGCGCGGCCAGGTAGGACGTGAAGTCCGGCCCCGGCGGCAGCGCCGAGGCTCTGGCGAGCTCGCTTCCGCCGGGGGAAGGCGCGACGGTCAGCGCGTACTTGACGCCTGCCGAGGCCGCGCCCTTCGACGTCCGCAGCACACCCGTCGCCGGGTCGATCGAGAGCTCCTCGTCGGACGTGCTCAGCTGCTCCGCGCCGCTCGGCGTCGGCACCGCGAAGCCGTTGAGCCCGGAGATACTGACGCCCACCGTCACCGGCGCTCGATCGGCCGGCGCATCGGGCAACGTGCCGCCCGCGCTGACCCCGGCGAAGCTGCCCGGCTCGAAGGGCGGCAGGTACCACGCGTGCTTGATGTAGCTGTCGAGCGTGCCGAGCCGATAGGGCCCGGCGAAGCCGCCCGTCACGGCGAACAGCGGTCGGTCCTTCACCGCCGACAGGGGGGTGACCTTCGGCTTCTGGGGGTTGGCACTGCGGTCCACGTTGGGCTTGGGGAACAGCACGTCGGCGCGCGACAGGCCGGCGAGCGCCGCAAGCGCAATCACCGTGGCGGCGAGCGAGCGCAGCAGCTGCCTGCGCTCGAACGCCTTGCTTACCTCCGCCCGCCCGGCGAGGTCTGCGGCCGAGCTGACGGCGAGCGCGCCGAGCAGCAGCCCCATCGCCACGATGCCGCTGACCGCTTCGCGCCCGGGCGCCTGGTTGAGCCCGGCGGCGATGACGAGCGGAAGCGGGATCAGAGCGGCCAGCCGGGGTGAGCGGTAGCCGATGGCCAGCGACGTGGCCGCCGCGGTGATGAGCGCGATCACGGCGACGAGCAGGAAACGCCAGCCCGGGTCGAACGGGATCGGCGGCTTCGCCAAGCCACCGTTGGCGATCGACTGGCGCACCAGGCTCGGCACGGAGCCGGTCACACCGGTGGCATTGGGCAGCAGGAGTGCGGCGGCGTAGCCGAGGACGAAGATGCCGGGTACGGCGAGCAGCTGGAGCCATGCCTTGCCCCGCGCGGATGCGAGGCCGACGAGTCCGGCGCTGACGCCTGCCGCGGCGAGTCCGACCAGCACGGCGAGCACGCCGCTGAACAGGCCTCCCAGGGTGACCGCCGCTGCGCTGCCTGACAGCGCTGCGACGAGAGCGATCCGTAGTGGTGCGAGGGGAGCGAGCTCCGCGGCCTCCTCGGGTTGTGCCGGGTCCGGAGACACGGGTGCAGCGGGGAGGGGAGCCAGCACCTCCGGAGGCAGCAGCGCGGTCATGCGTGCACATCCGATGTCGGCAGCACGGACTCGCTCGCCGCGCGGAACGCCGCATCAAGGGGAGTGAGCGGGCGCAGCACGACGACCTGGCACCCGGTGCTGCCCGCGAGGTGCAGCACCGACGGGTCGGAGTCCTCCCAGGTGAGCACCGCGAGCGTGACCCGTGTGCCGCGGTCGACCAGGACCCGGCAGCGCGCGCCCACGGCGGCGTCGACCCACGGCGTCACGACCAGCGTGTGCGCGTCACGCCGACCGCTCATCACGAGACCGTCGAGCGCCTTGCTCAAGGGCGTCCGACTCGGCACCACGCGAGCGAACGCATCGAGCGTCGGGATGCGGCCGCGCTCACCGCGGGCCGGCTGGCCGATCGGTCCGTCGGGGCCGAGCAGGGTCACGGTGAACCCGTCGCGCAGGTGCCGCACAGCGAGACTCGCGGCGGCGCGCACGCCCGCCTCGAACGTGTCGCTCGGAACGCCTGGGGAGTGGTGCGTGATGTCGGTGTCGAGCACGATCGTGACCTGGTCGGTGATGCCCTGCTCCGACTCGCGGGTGAGCATCCGGCCGGTGCGCGCCACCGCCTTCCACACGACGCGACGCAGGTCATCGCCGAGCACGTAGTCACGCATCCCGTAGAACTCGAAGCCGCTGGGCCACGGCTTGGACTGAGGGGGCCGGATCGGCGGGTCCTCCCACTGCCGGGTCAACGGTCGGTCGGTCACGCCCTCGGTCGACGGGTGCACGACCACCTCGGTCGCGGGCAGTACCTCGGTCACCCGGCGCGTCAGGCCGAACGGGTCGCTCCACACAGCGACGAGCGGCCCGACCTCATAGACGCCGCGCAGCCGCGGGGTCACGGTGTAGTCGATCCGCTGCGCCTCCCCCGCACCGCCGACCGGCACCGTGCGGTTGCGCCCGAGGGCGGGGTGCAGCCGCTCCTCCAAGACGAACAGTCCCGTGCGGCGTGGCACCTCGAGGTCGACCCGGACCTGCACCGACTGACCCTGACGCAGCCGCGGCGGCAGCTCGCTGCGCGTTGCGGTCAGCGCCGGCTTGGCACGACCGAGGGTGCGTGCCAGCACGAGCACGAGGACTGCGCCGTACGCGAGCAGGAACACCATCCGGCCACCGAGCACCCGCGCCACGATCCAGGCGAGCACGGCGGTCGCGAGTACGACGACGCCGGTGCGGGTGAGTCCGACGCGCTCGGCCAGCCGCAGCAGCAGCGGCTGGTCGTCGGTCGGGAGCGAGGGCCGGGACACGTCAGGGGTCAGGCAGACGGTGTCGTGGCCGCTGCGGCGGCTGACGGCGGTCGGACGGCCGCGAGGATGCGGTCGAGCACGCTGTCGACTGTCTCGGCGCGCAGCATCGCGTCGGGACTGAGCAGCACGCGGTGCCCCACGACGGCGGGGAGCAGAGTGCGCACGTCGTCGGGGTAGACGTCCTCGCGGCCCTGGCTCGCGGCGAAGACCCGCGACGCCCACAGCAGTGCCTGCGACGCGCGCGGACCCGCACCGAGGGAGAGGGTTGCGTCACGTCGGGTCGCGTCGCACAGCCCGATGATGTAGTCGACGACAGCGTCCGAGACGCTGACACCGGTCGCCCAACGCGTCATCTCGAGCACGTCGGCCGACTCCATCACCGGTGTGAGGTCGTCGATCTCGGGATGATCGGAGTTTCCTCGCAGCACCGTGCGCTCCGCTGCCAGGTTGGGGTAGCCCATCGCGAGCCGGAAGAGGAAGCGGTCGAGCTGTGCCTCGGGGAGCGCGAAGGTGCCGGCGAGTTCGACGGGGTTCTGCGTGGCGAGTACCAGGAACGGCTTCGGCAGCGGGTGCGTCACACCGTCCACGGTGACCGTTCCCTCGGCCATCGCCTCGAGCAGCGCCGACTGCGTCTTGGGGGTCGCGCGGTTGATCTCGTCCGCGAGCAGGATGTTGGCGAACACGGGTCCGGGACGGAACCGGAAGTCGTAGGTGCGCTGGTCGAGGACCGACGACCCGGTGATGTCGCTCGGAAGCATGTCGGCGGTGCACTGGATGCGGCCCACGTCGGCGTGGATGCTCTTGCCGATCGCCCGGGCCAGCATCGACTTGCCCACGCCCGGGACGTCCTCGAAGAGCACGTGGCCCTGGGCGAAGAGCGCGACGAGGGCGAGCCGCACGACGTCGTTCTTGCCGTGGATGACGCGCTCGACGTTGGCGACGAGGGCATCGAAGCGAGCGGCGAAGTCGGCGGAGCTCGTGACCGCGCCGGAGCCGGCCGCCTTGGTGCGGCGTCCCGTGGTGGCTCGCTTCGGTGGCACGCGCTTCTCCGTCCCGTTGACGCTCATGGGGGTGACAGTCACGACATCTTCTCTCTGGCTGGGGCGGGGGTCTGCTTCTTGCCGGATGTGAGGGCACCCGAGCGAGCGAGCACCCGCTCGCTGGTGCCGAGGTAGGCCGCCACCATGCGTGGGTCGGAGGTGACCTCCGCGACGGTGCCGGTGACAACGGTGCGGCCGAGCACCATGCCGACGAGACGGTCTGCCACTGAGGTGAGCAGGCTCATGTCGTGCTCGATCAGCAAGATCCCGCACCCGAGGTCGCGACGGATCCGGTCGAGGAACGGGCCGAGCTCCTCGGCCTCGGCCTGCGCGATGCCACTGGAGGGCTCGTCGAGCAGTAACACGTCGGGCTCGGCGGCCATGAGACAGGCGAGGTCGAGCACCCGTCGCATACCGGTCGACAGCTCGTTCGGTGACTTGTCCCGCGCGTCGCCGAGACCAACCGCGTCGACGAGCGAGTCGGCCCGGCGGCGAAGCTTCGCCTCCGCCTTCCTCGCCTGCGGAAGCCACAGTGCCGATGAGGCGGCTCCGGATGTGGCCTTGCGGTGCAAGGCGACCATGATGTTCTCGGTGACCGTGAGGGCGCCGAACAGCTTCGCGTCTTGGAACGACCTCCCCAGTCCGAGGGCGGAGCGCGCGCCGGGCGGAAGTCCGGTCACATCACGACCGGCGACACTGACGGTCCCGGCCGCGAGCGGCACGAAGCCGCAGAGCGCGTCGAACAAGGTCGTCTTGCCTGCGCCGTTGGGGCCGATGAGGCCGACCACCTCGCCCGGTCCGACGTCCAGGTCCGCTTCCGTCAAGGCGTTGACGCCGCCGTAGCGAACGCTCACCCCGCGTGCGCTCAGAACGCTGGTCAAGGCAGTGGCCCGTTGCGCCCGCGGGGTTGTGGTCGCGCCGGCGCGGGTGCCCTTCACGTAGATCGAGCGGAGCAGCTCGGGGCGACGGCGCAGTTCCTCGGCTGAGCCGTCGAAGCGGATCTCGCCCTTCTCCATGAAGATCGCGCGCTGCGCCACGGTGAGCGCGAGGTCGACCGACTGCTCCACGAGGATCACCGTCGTGCCTTGGGCGTGGATGGCGGCGAGCGCCTGCAGCAGCTGCTCCACCACAGCCGGCGCGAGGCCCAACGACAGCTCGTCGACCAGCAGCAGCCGCGGTTTGGCGAGCAGCGCCTGACCGAGCGCCACCATCTGCTGCTCGCCACCCGAGAGGTTCCCCGCGTACTGGCCCTTGCGGGCCGCGAGCTGCGGGAAGAGCTCGTAGACCTCGGCCAGCCGGTCAGCGCTCGCCCCGCTGACGAGCGAGAGGTTCTCCTGCACGGTCAGGGTCGGGAAGACGCCGCGGCCACCGGGCATGAACACGACGCCGAGCCGCGCCACCTCGTGCGGCGGCAGGTGGGTTGCTTCGACGCCGTCGATGAACACCGCGCCGCCGCTCGGCTCGGACAGCCCGGTGATGGCCCGCAGCAGCGTCGACTTGCCGGCACCGTTGGTGCCGAGCAACGCGATGAGCTCGCCCTCCGCGACGTCGAGGTCGATGCCGAAGAGCACCTGCAC
>JAVEEJ010000314.1 GCA_030840515.1 Frankiaceae bacterium
AGACGGTGAGCGAGTACGGCGCCGAGTCGGCAACCGCGCCGCGTTCCGGGTTGGCGGCCGCAAACGCCAGCACGACACCTGCGAGCGCCGTTGCGGCAAGCAGCAGCCCGACGCCGTCGACCTCGACGAGGAGCGAGCCCGTGCCGCGCAGGGGGAGCAGGGGATGTCGGGCTGTCGTCTCGCGCCCCACCAGCGCGAGCGCGAGTGCGGCTGCGATCAGCGTGATCGGGTTCAGGCGCACGCCGGTGGGCACCCACAGCGCCCCCAGCGTCACGTCGTCGACGAGAGGTCGGGGAGCCACCACTGCCAGCGCGGCGGCGGCAAGTGCGGCCAACCCCAGCACGGCACCCGGCCAGTCGGCCTTGAGCCGTCCCCTCCTCCCGCCGCCGGCCGCGAATGACGCCGCGAGCACCATGGCCAGCCCCGCGCCACCCCAGAAGGCCCAGCGCCATCCCGCCAGGGCGAGCACGCCGGCGCCCACCAGGGGCCCGAGCACCGCACCCGCTTCCTGGACGCCGCCGACAACTCCGAGCGCGACCGCCCGCCGGTCGGGGGGCCACAGGTCCGCGACGAGGGCAAGCGTCGCCGGGACCACCCCGCCGGCGCCCAACCCCTGGAGCAGCCGGCCGGCCACCGCGTGCCCGAGCCCGTGCGCGGATGCGGTCACCACGGCTCCGGCGGCGAACAGGAGCAGGCAGCTCACCAGGACTGCCCGTCGGCCGACGGCGTCGCTGATCTTTCCGGCGGCCGGCAGGGCGGCCACATACCCGAGCAGGAACCCGGTGATGAGCGGAGCCGCCCGCTGCAGCTCGCTGGTGTCCAACCCCACGCCCTGCATGAGGCTCGGCAGCAGGAGCACGACGACGTAGGTGTCCGCCGCTCCGAGCAGCACTGCCAGCGTGGCCGGGGTCAGCCACCCGCGCTTGCCCTCAGGGGGCACGGATGTCGACGTGCTGGCCGTACTTCGTCAGGGTCAAGGTCAGGGTGGTCGCCGTACTCGCGTCGAAGAAGTGACCGGTGAGCACCACCCGGCGCAGCTCATGGGTGCCTTTGACGAGGTCGAACTCGGCCGGGACGTCCTTGACGTCGGTGGAGAGCACACCAACCGTGTCGAGCGTGGCGCGGTAGCGCTCCAGGACCTCGCCGCCGACCCGCACCGAGCCATCCGCCTTGGCCGCCTTGTCGGCGGTCAGGAAGGTGGAGATCCCGCGCTCCGGGCTCAGCAGCGCGCCCGGGTCGACGAGACCCAGCTTCGCGGGGTCGACCGTGGTGAACCCTGATCCGAAGGGCTGCTTGACGTAGACCACCCCGCCGACCGAGATCACCTTCACGGTGGCGGTGACCGACCCGCTGTGGATCGTCGCGGTGCCCGTGAAGGACGCCGGGGGAGCGGCGTCGCCCTCCGCCTTCTCGAGGGACGTGCCCGACGAGGGCACCGGAGCCCCCGCGAGGGTGAAGTGGACGCCGGACGTGGCGTCGAGGCGAGTCTTCGCGGCCGCCAGCGCTGTCGCCGGAGTGACTGAAGGCTTGCTCGAGGAGCAGGAAACCACCGTGGCGACCGCGAACAGGGCAACCAGGGCTGAGGAGCCGCGTCGATCCACGTCCCCACCCTGCCACGCCCCCACGAGCAAAGGTGCTCCCGTTGCGACGTCGTACACCTCTGGTGCTGCTTGCGGTGCTGCCCCTCGTCGGGATCGCGGGTGCCGCAGGCGCCGCGGGCCGCGACTTCGACCACCCGGCATCGCACGACTCGAGCCAGCAGTTCGCGGCGGGCAACGTGCAGCGCCAGGACACCCCCAACGACCCCGGGTATGACTCGGCGGAGCCCGACGACCAGGACGGTCGCAGCAGCGACAACTTCTATGACGAGCGCTACGACCTGTTCGGCTTCCCGTCCGCGCTCACCCCGCAGGCCGTCTACCGGGACGGGCCGAACGCCGGCAAGCCGATGATCTCCGGCTTCAACGCCGCCGGTGCATGGAAGAAGTCACAGGGGCGCCCGGACGTCGTCGTCGCGATCCTCGACACGGGCATCAAGTGGGACAAGCAGGAACTGCGTCGTCAGGTCCACCTCAACACGGCGGAGCTGCCCAAGCCCGAGCTGGCTGACGGCACTGTGGCGGCCAGCTACGACGCCGACGGCGACGGCGCGGTCACCGTCGACGACTACGCGAACGACCCGCGGGTGGGCAGGTCCAAGCCCACTGGCCGTGACCTGATCGGCGTCTTCTCCGACCACACCGACGCCGACCACAACGGCTTCGTCGACGACATCGCAGGGTGGGACTTCTTCGACGACGACAACGACCCGACGGACGCGTCCAGCTACTTCGCCGCCGGCAACCACGGCAGCGGCCGGGCCGCCGACGCGGTGGAGCAGGGCAACGACGGCAGCGGCGGCCTCGGCGTGTGCCCGCAGTGCCAGTTCGTGCCGATCCGCACCTGGGACACCTTCGTCTCCGACGGCAACACCTTCGGGATGGGCATCCTCTACGCGGCCGACAACGGGGTCGCCGTCATCGAGGGCGCCAACGGCAGCCTCTACCACTCGGCCTTCACCGAGGCCGCTGTCGATTACGCGTGGTCAAAGAACGTCGTGATGACCTTCTCCGGCGACGACCTCAACACGGGCAACCACAACTACCCGTCCAACTACAACCACGTGCTCCTGATCCAGGGCACCGTCCCCGACACCGACGGGCTGGGGCAGAGCAACGAGATCACCTCGCAGTTCACCCAGCGCTTCCCGCAGGTGCCGGTCGGGGCGAACCTGCCGGTCGGGACCTACTTCAGGGGCGCGGGTACGACGCAGTACGGCGGTCACTCCTCGATCTCGATGAACGGCTCGACCGGCTCGCAGAACACCGGCAAGGCAGCGGGCGCCGCGGCGCTCGTCATCAGCGCCGCGCGCGACGCCGGCCGCAGCCTCACCGCTGACGAGGTGCGTGAGGTGCTCGAGCAGACCGCCGAGGACGTGACCATGGCCAACGGCCTGGGCGTCGGCAACCCCGACTACGCGACCACCGGCTGGGACCCGCACTTCGGCTGGGGCCGCGCCGACCTGGGCAAGGCCGCGGCACTCGCGGCCGGCGGCCACCTGCCGCCCGAGGCCGTCATCTCCTCGCCGGACTGGTTCGCGCCAGTGACCGGGTCCAGCGTGGCGATCAAGGGCATGGCCCGGGCGACCCACGCCGACGGGTTCCACTGGAAGCTCGAGTGGGGCGCGGGGGAGACGCCGTCGACCTGGACCGTCGCGCACGAGGGCGACGCCACCGGCACGGTGACGGACTTCGGCAGCATCGACCTCGCGACAGTGCGCGCCGCGGTGGCTGCCTACAAGCGACCGGTCGACCTCGGTGCCCCCGTCTTCTCACCGACCGCGCCGGACCCGTTCCAGCAGGAGTTCTCACTGCGGCTCACGGTGACGGCGGCCGGTGCTGACGTGGCCGGCATCGACCGCAAGGTGCTCACCGCGATCGACGACCCGACGCTGCTCGCCGGCTTCCCGAAGCGGCTCGGCGCGGGAGGCGAGGCGCCCATCCGCTACGCGGACATCGACGGCGACAACGTGCAGGAGCTCGTCGTCCCGTCGATGGACGGTCTCGTCCACGCCTACCGCAAGGACGGCTCGGAGCTGGCCGGGTTCCCGGTGCGGACCCAGCTGATGCACCAGGCCGAGTCACACGGCGACGCCGCCGGCTTCGCCGCGCTCGGCGCGGTCAGCCCGGCCCTCGAGGCACCCCGCGCCCCGATCGTCGCCGACCTCGACGGCGACGGGCGCATGGAGGTCCTCACCGCGGCGGGCACCCACCTCTACGTGTGGGAGTCCGACGGCACGCTGCGCCCCGGCTTCCCGGTCGAGATGGATCGCTCGCACTGCGTTCCCGCGCTGCAGAGCCAGCCGCTCAAGCACCCGAAGTGCGGCTTCCTGGCCAGCCCTTCGGTCGGCTGGCTCGAGGGGCACTCGGCAGGGCTCGACATCGTGCAACCCGGCCTCGACGGCTACCTCTACGCGTGGCGCGCCGACGGCAGCCCGCTGCCCGGCTACCCGCACCAGGTGGTCGACACCGCGCTGCCCGCCAACCAGCGGATGATCGCCGAGCAGATCAACCCGGCCGCGCTCGCCGACCTCGACGGTGACGGCGCAGACGACGTACTCGTCGCCACCAACGAGGCCTACGCCACGCAGTCACCCACGCCGGAGGACCTCAACGGCGGGATCGCCGCGGGACTCGCGGACATCCTCGCCAACGCGGCCGGTTCGTCCTCGCGGGTCTACCTGCTGCACGGCAAGACGGGCGTGCCGTTCGACGGATGGCCGATCAAGCTCAACGGCGCGATCCAGACCACGCTGCCCTTCATCGGCCCGGGGCAGGACCCCTCCGTGCTGACGCTCGACGGCAAGCGCCTCCTCCTCGTGTCGACGACGGGCGGGGCAGTGAGCGAGTACGGCGTCGACGGCAAGCTGGTGCGGTCCATGCAGCAGTCCGTGTTCGGGCCCGGGTCCGACGCGACCGACCGCACCGGTGTGATCAACCTGTTCGAGTCGGCCAGCGTGGGTGACCTGCTCGGCACCGGCCGACCCTCGGTCGTGAAGTACGGGCTGACGCTGTCCGCGGTGGTGAACCTGCTGCTGGTCGGGCAGAACGTGCCCTACAACCACCTCATCGGAGGCTACGACGCCGGCACCGGTGCGCCGCTGCCGGCGTTCCCGCGGATCACCGACGACTTCCAGTTCCTCTCGGCCTCGACCATCGCGAAGGTTGACCCGACCTCGCCGGCGAACCAGGTGCTCGCAGGGACCGGACTCGGTCTGCTGCACGCCTACGACGGGCTCACCGGTCGCGATGCTCCTGGCTTCCCGAAGGTGACGGGTGGCTGGCTGTTCGCGCCTGCGGCGTTCTCGGACGACGGGAGGATGGCCGACATCACGCGCGAGGGCTACCTCTTCCAATGGGACATGCCGAAGCTGCCCGCGTGCCAGACC
>JAVEEJ010000340.1 GCA_030840515.1 Frankiaceae bacterium
CTCGCGGCACAGCACCGTCTCCGTGCGGCTGACCTCCGACACCCGACCCAGCAGGTCCACCGGGCTCTCGTTGAACCGGAAGTTGTTCACCGCTCCGACCACCTCACCGCTCTCGATGAGGTAGACGCCATCACGGGTCAGGCCGGTGAGCAGCAGCGTCTCGGGGTCGACCTCGCGGATGTACCACAGGCAGGTGAGCAGCAGCCCGCGCTCGGTCGACGACACCATCTCGTCGAGCCTCTTGCTGGCATCAGGGGCAGACAGGATGAGGTTGTCGACAGCGGGGGTGACGGGCAGGCCGGTCAGCGCCGCGGAGGCACGGGTCTGCAGCAGCGCGCTGAGCTCGCCCTCACGGATCCATTCGGTGCGGCCGAGGGGCAGCCCGTTGTCGAAGACCGAGGAGGTCGGGCCAGACGAGGTCGCCGTCACGAACGGGGCGCACTCAAGACCGGGGTAGCCCGGGTCGCTGGTCAAGCTGAAGGGAACGGGGGAGAGCCGCTCGCCCACCCTCGTCTCCCCGCCAGACTTGCTGAACACCGTCGAGCCCTCGCTGGCGTTGCGTGCCCCCGCCGTCCAGTAGGTGTAGATCAGCAGGTCGGCGACCGCACCCGGCGGAAGGATCGTCTCGTAGCGCCCGGCATCCAGGTCGATGGACCGCTCGGCCCACCCGAGCCGCGTCGCGAGCTCGGCGTCGAGGTCCTCGGGCCGCACGTCGCCGAAGTCGGTCGTGTAGCGGCCGACCCACGCAGAGTTCCCTGCGCCGCGCTTGCCGGTGACCTCGACGCGTCCCTCCGGCTGCACATGACGCAGCCGCAGGCCCGTGCTCGACCCCAGGTAGGTCGTGGTGACGAGGTGCTCGGCGAAGCCGTAGAGATCCCGTCCGGCCGACCGGGCTGCGTCGAAGCCGCGGCCGAGCGACGGGGCGAACTCGGCGAACACGTCAGGCCCGGTCTCCGCAGCCGGATCATCCCAATCGGGGTCCTGTCGACCCTCGACGAGCGGCGCGGCGTCCTCGGCGGGAGTGCTGTCCGCGGCCGCGCGCTCCACCGCAGCCAGCGCCTCGTCCAGTGAATCCGGCGTGACGCTGCTTCGCGCGATCACCCCCGCGCGGATCCCGTCCCGTCCCTCGACGAAACGGATCAGAGTGAGTTCGCGAGATCGCATCGCGCCGTTGGTGGTCAGGGTGCTGTTGGCCCAACGGAGGTTGGTGCTGCTTCCCTCGGTGAGGATGGCGATGCAGTCCCCACCTGCTGCGGCGAGGACCTTGTCGACGACGTCCTGCGGTCGGGCGCTCACCGGCCCGCCTCCTTGACGGTGTTGAGGATGTTCACGCCGCGGAAGAGCGTCGTCGGGCAGCCGTGTGAGACCGCCGCCGTCTGCCCGGGTTGAGCCTTTCCGCAGTTGAACGCACCGCCCAGCACGTAGGTCTGAGGGCCGCCCACGGCCTCGAGCGAGCCCCAGAAGTCCGTGGTCGTCGCCTGATAGGCGACGTCACGCAGCTGACCGGCGAGCCGGCCGTTCTCGATCCGGTAGAAGCGCTGCCCGGTGAACTGGAAGTTGTAGCGCTGCATGTCGATCGACCAGGACTTGTCGCCGACCACGTAGATGCCGCGCTCGACCCCGGAGATCAGGTCCGCTGTGCTCGGCCCGCCGGCCGCTGCGGGCTTCAGCGACACATTCGCCATGCGCTGCACCGGCACGTGAAGCGGGGAGTCCGCGAACGCGCATCCGTTGGACCGCCCGAGGTCCTTGAGGCGGGCGATCCGCCGGTCGAGCTGGTAGCCGACGAGAGTGCCGGCGTTGACGAGATCCCACTGCTGCGTGGCCACCCCCTCGTCGTCCCATCCGATGGTCGCGAGGCCGTGCTCGGCGGTGCGGTCGCCGGTCACATGCATGACGTCGGAGCCGTAGCGCAGCTTGCCGAGCTGGTCGAAGGTCGCGAACGACGTGCCGGCGTAGTTGGCCTCGTAGCCGAGGGCACGGTCGAGCTCGGTGGCGTGGCCGATCGACTCGTGGATCGTGAGCCACAGGTTCGACGGGTCGATGACGAGGTCGTAGGTCCCCGCCTCGACGGAGGGTGCTGCCGACTTCTCGAGCACGAGTGACGGCAGCTCTGCGAGCTCCGCGTCCCAGTCCCAGCCGGTCCCGGTGAGGTACTCCCAGCCACGGCCGGCCGGAGGCGCCAGGGTGCGCATCGTCTCGAAGCCGCCACGGTCCTTGTCGACGCGCGTGACAGTGACCTCGGGATGCACCCGGATCCGTTGCTGCGTGGTCGTCGTACCCGCCGTGTCGGCATAGAACTTGCACTCGTTCACCGAGTGGGCGGAGGCATCGACGTGGTCGACGCCGTTCTGGTCGAGCAGGTCGCGACTGCGGCGTGCGAGCAGCGACACCTTCTCCGTGTCGGAGACCGAGAACGGGTCGATGTCGTACGCGGACACCCAGCTGACGTCGCCGTAGGCCGGCTCGTCCGCGAGCTCGACGCGCTCGGCGTTGAGCGTCGCGCTGAGCTTCGCGACCGCCACGGCCTGCTCCGCCACCCGCCGCACCTCATCGGGGTTGAGGTCCACGCCGGCCGCGAATCCCCAGGATCCGTCGTGCACGACCCGCACGGCGAACCCGGACGCGTCGGCGTCATGCGCGGTGTCGATGCGGGCGTCATGGAGGCGCAGGCGCTGCTCGCGGATCCGCTCGAGCCGGAAGTCGGCGTGCTCGGCGCCGAGGTCGCGCACCGTCTGCAGCGCGGCGTCCGCGAGAGAGCGCAGCGGGAGGGCGGTGAAGGTCGGGTCGACCTCGCGGGTCACAGGCACAGCCTCCTAGCGGGTGGGGTCGAGCACGAGCTTGCCCACGCTTCGACGAGCCCGGAGGTCCTCGTGAGCGGCGCGCGCCTCGGCGAGCGGGTAGCTGCCGCCGAGCACCGGCGACAACGAGCCGGCGGCGACCATCGACAACAGCTCGGCCATCGGGACCTGCATCATCTCCGGCCGCCCGAAGCAGTGCACCAACCAGAAGCCGATGACTGCACGGCTGCGACCCATGAGCTCGCCGGCGTTGATCGGGGACGGGGGAGTGCGGCCCGCCATGCCGAACGTCGCCATCCGGCCGAAGGGCGCGAGTGCGGCGAGGCTCTGGTCGAACACGGTGCCGCCGACCATCTCGAGCACGACGTCGACGGGGGCCCCGCCGTTGGCCTCGCGCAGCGCGGTCTTCAGGTCCGGCTCGGCCGGGTCGACCGCGACGTCAGCGCCGAGGGAGAGCGCGAGCTCGCGCTTGTCGGGGCTGCTGGCGCAGGCGATGACCCGCCCTGCGCCCCAGGCCTTGGCGAGCTGGATGGCGATGGTGCCGACGCCGCCGGCGGCTGCGTGTACGACGACGCTCTCGCCGGGCTGCATCCGGGTCGAGGTGCGCAGCAGGTGCCACGCGGTCAGGCCCTGGAGCACCAGGGACAGCGCCTGTCCGTCGGAGACCTCGTCGGGGACGTCGAACGCGGCGCTGGGGTGAGCGACCGCCTTCTGCGCGTAACCGCCTCCGGAGAGCAGCGCGACGACGCGGCGCCCGTCGCTGGTCCGCCCCACTGCCTCCCCGCCCGGGATCAGGGGCAGGGTCTGCTTGGCGAGGTAGGAGTCCTCGGTCTGGTGGGTGTCGGCGTAGTTGACCCCAGCGGCGCTGACCTCGATACCGACGAAGCCCTCGGGCACGTCGGGATCGGGGAGCTCAACGAGCTGCAGAACCTCGGGGCCGCCGAACTCGGTGATCTGGATGGCTCGCACGAGCAGCGAGCCTATGCGAGCAGGTCCTAGTCGACCGGACGGCGCTGTCCGGGGGGCGGCATGCGGGGCAGGAGGTCGATGACCCCGGCGTCGCGCGCCGCCTTCGCGAGCGGCCGTGCCACCCGGGTGTAGGCAAGCCGGGCGTTCGTGGCCTCGGCCCACAGCGGTGCAGCGATCAGCACGGCGAGCGCGGCGTCGTCGATGCTCACGACTCCGCCGGCGTCGACCAGGATGTCCTCGCAGCCCGCCGGACGGACGCGGAGCAGGACGTCGCGCAGGGCCGGGGCAGTCCCCGCGTCGAGGCGCCCGCGCAGTCGCACCAGCATGCCGTCGTCGAGCGTGGAGACCTCGACCGTGCTGAGCTCGAGCGGCTGTGTCGTCATGCGTCCTCCTGGTTGGGGTTGCACCTCAATGATCGACTCGCCCCGGGGGTCGCATGCACCCCCGACCGGCCGGATCACTGTCCGGTTTGCGGTGTCGGATCGCAGGAGTCCGGTTGGGCCATCCGGAGCAGAACGCCCTGCACGGCGCACCTGCCCGCACCTCTGGCAGGCTGCCAGCCGACACGGATGTCGGGTGGCGGAGGTCGAGCGTGGGTCGGTCGGTCCTGGTGACCGGGGGGAGCCGCGGGATCGGCCGGGCGATCGCCGAGGCGTTCCTTGAGCTGGGCGACGCGGTCGCCGTGGCCAGTCGCAGCGGCGAGGCGCCCCCAGGCGCGCTCGGCATCGCCTGCGACACCTCCCTGACGGCCGACGTGGACGCCGCCTTCGCTACCGCCGAGGAGGCGCACGGCCCGGTCACGGTGGCCGTCGCCAACGCGGGCGTCACGCGCGACACCTTGCTGCTGCGGATGTCCGACGAGGACTTCGCCGCGGTGCTGGACACCAACCTGGGCGGCGCCTTCCGGGTGGCCCGGCGGGCGGCCAAGTCGATGCTGCGTGCCAAGCAGGGCCGCATCGTGCTGGTGGGCAGTGTGGTCGGGTTGATGGGCTCACCCGGCCAGGTGAACTACGCCGCGAGCAAGGCCGGCCTGGTGGGCATGGCCCGCAGCATCGCGCGTGAGCTCGGCAGCCGCGGTATCACGGCCAACGTGGTTGCCCCCGGCTTCGTCGACACCGAGATGACCGCGGAGCTCGGCGAGGAGCGCAAGGCCGAGATCCTGGCCGGCGTGCCGCTGGGACGTTACGCAACACCGCAGGAGGTGAGCGGCGTCGTCACCTGGCTGGCGAGCGAGGCCGCCGGCTATGTGACAGGAGCCGTCATCCCGGTCGACGGCGGACTCGGAATGGGGCACTAGTGGGGCTGCTCGACGGCAAGCGACTGCTCGTGACCGGCGTACTGACGGACGCCTCGATCGCCTTCCACATCGCCCGTCTGGCGCAGGAGGAGGGCGCCAGCGTCGTCCTGTCGAGCTTCGGGCGGGCACTGTCGATCACCCGGCGCATCGCGAACCGGTTGCCCGAGCCGGCTCCCGTCATCGAGATCGACGTCACCGACCCGGCTCACCTGGCGGCGCTGCCCGGGCTCGTCGGCGAGCACCTCGACGGGCTCGACGGCGTGGTGCACGCGATCGGGTTCGCACCTGAAGCCGCACTCGGCGGCAACTTCCTCAACACCGAGTGGGCGGACGTGGCGACCGCGGTCCACGTGTCGACGTACTCGCTCAAGTCACTGTCTGTCGCTGCGCTGCCGATGATGGCGCCCGGCGGCGCGATCGTCGGACTGACCTTCGACGCGACCGTGGCCTGGCCGAAGTACGACTGGATGGGCGTCGCGAAGGCCGGCTTCGAGTCGTGCGCCCGCTACCTCGCGCGCGACCTCGGGCCGAAGGGGATCCGGGTGAACCTGGTCGCGGCCGGGCCGATCAAGACGATGGCCGCCAAGTCGATCCCCGGCTTCGAGGAGTTCGAGGCGGTGTGGGACGTGCGTGCCCCCATCGGCTGGGACGTGGAGGACCCGGTGCCCGCAGCGCAGGCCTGCGTGGCGCTGCTCAGCGACTGGTTCCCGAAGACCACGGGCGAGATCGTCCACGTGGACGGCGGGGTGCACTCACAGGGCGCATGAGGGGCGAGTACGGCGCTCCTGTGCCCGGAGGTCAGGCGAGCTTGTCGGCCAACCGGCGGCGCCAGACCTCGGCGTTGCCGGCCGCTGCCGCTGCGACACAGGCTGCGGCGCACACGACGAGCAGTCCGGGCAGTGAGTCGCCCTCGCCCTCGTCGCCGAGGGTGTTGCCTGCGGCCGGGGAGAGCGCGGGAACCGCGATGGCCCCGATGCCCTTGACCGAGCCCTGCACGGGTCCAGCGACACCGCTCACATACGGGCGGCGGTCACCCAGGTAGGCGCCGAAGGACCCGAGCGAACCGCTCGTGATCGAGCCCGGAGCTGTGACCGGGCGGACGTGCGGCCGCGGGGCTCGGGGACGGGGTGGCGTCACCGTGCCGCCACTGCCCGAGTCGGGGCCTCCGCCCACGACGGGTGGGACAGCGGGGGCGGTCGCCGTCGGGGTCGGCGTGGGCCCGCCGCCGAGCGTGTTCTTGGCGGTGTCCAGCACGGTGCCGACCGCAGACAGGACCGTGCCGACCGGGTCAGCGGTGGGCGTCGGGGTGGGCGTGGCGGCGACGGCCGGGGCCGGAACGACACCGGCGACGGGATGCGCCGCAGCGGGCAGGGACGGACCGGAGATGCCGGCGTCGGTGCCCACGGCTGCCAGGGCCACCCCGCCGGCCATCAGGCCGAGGGTCGCTGTGGCCGCGACAACGGTGCCGATCCGTGCTGCTGCTCGTGTGCTTCTCATCGTGCGCCCCACCCCTGGAGTCAGCGTTCCGTCACCATGATGACGGGGGAGCGGGTGCAGCGTTGCGCCCGACTCGCCAGATAGGTCGTCGGCGCCCCAGATGTCCGTCTTGAGCGGACTAGACGACGGCGTCGACCTGGTAGACGCGCACGGTGACGGTCCTGGCGCTGAGCAAGCCGCCCAGGGCGCCGCCGTACACGCGGACCCTGATCTGGTCGTTGAAGCGCTTCGCCGCTGCAGGCAGGCTCAGGGTGACCACCCGGCTCGCGCTGCTCGTGCTGACGCTGCCGAGGGGGACGAGGCTCCCGCGGTTGCCCACGAGCAGCTGGACCGTGACCGGCTGGCCGCTCGGCGTGACGCTGGCCAGCGTGAAGCGCAGCGCGCGGGCCTGCCGCAGGTCGAGTGGCAGCCGCATCAGCAGGTCGACGGTGCCTGTCGTGACCGTCGAGAGGGCGCGCACCGTGATCCGCGCGGAGTCGTCGGCGCTCGAAGGGCCGGAGTAGCCGATGCCGTAGGGGAACAGGTCCTCGCCGTAGGTCAGCGTGCGCAGTCGTGGGTCCCAGCTCTGCTCGAAGCTCGCGAGGGTGCGGGTGGAGCTCACCACGCCGCCGTCGTAGGGCATCGCGTCGGCGGGCTCGCGGGTGACGCCGTAGCTGCTGCTGTAGGAGTCCACGAAGTCCAGCGTGTTGAAGGCCATGGAGTAGCCGCTCACTACCCCGTCAGCCGCGCCGACGCCGACGTAGTGCGCCCGCGGGTCGAGGATGTTCGCCCGGTGGGGGGCGGAGTTCATGTAGGCCGACACCAGGGCGGCGGGGCTGCTCGCTGCCCCGTATCCGACGTTCTCGGCGAGGAAGTGCCAGTTGGCCGAGCCCGCGCTCGAGACGTCGCCGTAGATGGCCGGGTTGTGCGAGATGGCGCCCCGGAACGCCATGTGGGCCGCCCAGCGCCGCGCCACGTCCGTGGTGCCCGAGGCGGCGACGAGACGACTGAGGCCCCGGGCTGCGCGCTGGTCGTTGATGCCGTCGAGGACTCCCGCCTCGAAGCGGTTGAGCGTGACCCCGTTGACGACCGCGGCCTGGGCCGGCGTGGTCGCCAGGAAGGGGGTCAGCAGCACCGCGGCGAGCACCGGGAGCAGGGCTCGGCGGGCAGCGCGACCCCGGAGGGGATGACGTCGGGAGGGCATACAAGAACCTTCGGCACGGGGGCTGTGGGCATGAAGAGGCCACCGGAATGAGGTCGCGGGGCTCGTCCACTATCACCCACAACATCCCGAATGTCACATTCGCACAAGGACCCCGGGGACGTTCAGGCGGGGTCCACGCACCGTCCCGGCAGGGGAGGGGCCGGGGGGTCGGCCGGCCGGGTCAGCGGACGGCGCCAGCCGGAGCCGGGGGTGTCTGCGCTGGTCACAGCCACGACGCCGTCGGCAAGCGCACCCGCAAGGCCGGCCCTGACCGCGGGCCTGGCCAGCAGCGCAGCCTCGCGGGGCGCGCTGAGGTAGGCGGACTCTGCTATCACCCAGGTGACATGAGCCTGGCGCAGCAGTCCGTAGTAGTCCTGCCCGTTGCGGCCGAGCCGGTAGAGCGCACCGGAGTCGGGGTTGGCCGCCCACCGCCGGACGGTCGGCGTCCACTGCTCCAGGTAGTGCCGCACGGACGCGTAGACCACGCCTGCGGCCCGCCGCCCGGCCGGGTCGGCGACCGATCCGTAGGCCGAGGTGCCAGGGCTCGACCGAGTCGTCTCCGGCGAAGCGTTCAGGTGCACCGACAGCGCGAGGTCAGCCCGCAGGGCGTCGGCGAGGGCCACTCGGAAGCCGATCGTGGCCTCCAGGTCCCGGTCGCGGGTGAGCACCACCCGCCCGACGCGGCCCCGTAGGTCGACGGCGGCGCGCCGTGCCAGGTCGAGCACCACGTCCTTCTCCCGGGTGCCGTCAGGTGCGTGCGTGCCCTCGGCCCGCCCGCCGTGCCCGGGGTCGATCACCACGAGGACGTCGTGCGGGCCAGAGGGCGGTATGCGCCGCAACGACCCGGTGACTAAGGTTCTGGTCCCGCACGGAGTCAGGACGACGGGCGCGGCCGCAGTGCCCCCCACCCGCGGCAGGGTCAGTCCGGCGGCCAGCGTCCCGCCGTCGCCGCGCTGCACTCGGTCGAGGGTCACCACGGCGCCGAGCGCGGGAGGCGGCGCGGAGCGGGCCACCCGCGGCCAGCGCACGCCTTGTCCGCCGTAGTCGATGGCAGCCGGCGTGGTGGTCGGGGACGGCGTCACGGGCGGCGTCGAGGCCGGGGCGGTCGGCGGGCTGGAGGTCGGCGTAAGCGTCGGGCTGGGGGCGGCGGACGGGGTGCCTCCGCTCGACGTGCACGCGGCGAGGCAGGGGCCGGCCAGCAGCACCACGACGAGCAGGAGCCGGGCGCGAGTACGGCGTTCGCGCACCTCAGTCGAGCAGATCGGGCTGCTCCGCGACGATCCGGTCATACAGCGGCTGGAACTGGAACCAGCCGGCCAACTCGCTGCCGACCTGCTGGTAGGTCAGCCTCGCCTGCTCAGGGTCGATGTGCACGACGCGTCCCGCGGCCTTGGCCAACAGCTGCGCCTGGCAGGACCGCTCCATCGTGATGAACCACCAGATCGCCGAGTCCACCGTCTGCCCGACCGTGAGCAGGCCGTGGTTGCGCAGGATCACGGCCTTGCTGTCGCCGAGTGCGTGCGCGATGCGCTTGCCCTCCTCGACGTCGAGCACCACTCCGGTGTAGTCGTCGAAGAGGCTGTGGTCCTCGTAGAACGCGCAGACGTCCTGCGTGATCGGCTCGAGGTGCTCACCCAGCGCCGAGAGGGACTTCCCGTAGATCGAGTGCGAGTGCGCGGCGCCGACCGCATCCGGGCGTGCCTGATGCACCTGCGAGTGGATGGCGAAGGCGGCTGCGTTGACCGGGTAGCGGCCTTCCACCACGTCGCCGTTGTGGTTCACCAGGAGCAGGTCGCTGACCTTGATGTGCGCGAACGGCATCGCGAAGGGGTTCACCCAGAAGTGGTCGGCGAGCTCGGGGTCACGCGCGGTGATGTGACCGGCGACGCCCTCCTCGAAGCCCATCTTGGAGAACAGGCGGAAGCCGGCGGCCAGGCGCTGCTTGCGGTGCAGCCGCTCGGCGTCGAGGGAGTCGAACGTGGGTGGCACGCGCCAGATGAGGTCAGCACGGTTCTTCAGGTCAGCCATGCGGGTCAGTGTTGAGCGCCCCCGCTAGCGGGTCAAGCCGTGCAGCAGCAGGTCCACGTTCGCCCGCACCCGCCGCTCCACCCCCTCCGGGGAGAACAGCGGCTCGGGCAGCAGCGGCTCGAGCACCGGCGCCAGCCACAGCGGCCCGACCACCAGCATGAGCAGCTGGACGGCGGCGTACTCGCGATCCACGTCGTGACGGACCACTCCGGCCGCGACGAGATCGTCCAGCTCGCGGCGCGCGAGCCCCAGGGCGCGGGTGGGCAGGTCGGACCGGCCCTCCGGCTCGAGCAGGGCTCGCCGGAGGTAACCGCGCACGGCCGGCACGGCGACGAGCCGCCCCACGGTCCCCACCAGGCGTGTCACCAGGTCGGTCCTGTCGCTGCTGGGGGTCGGCGCGGCGGTGGCGAGCGCTGCCTCGAAGCGCTCCAGCACGGCGGCGTCGACGGCAGCACGCAGTCCCTGCTTGGAGCCGAAGTGGAAGATCACCAGGGACGGGCTGACCTGCGCTGCGGCCGCGACGGCGCGCACAGTGGTGGCGCGCTCGCCGCGCTCGGCCAGGCTCTCCAGCGCAGCGAGCAGGATTCGGTCACGGGCGTCAGGCGGCGACGGAACGGACACAACGCCCAGCGTAGGGTGCGCGGGTGCCTGGCCACCCCGCCACCGTCGTGGAGCTGCGGGTTCTCGAAGGCCCCAACGCGTTCTTCCCCAAGCCGGCGGTGAAGCTCGTGCTCGACGTCGGGCCGCTGACCAGCGCCGATGGGAGCTTGTTGGCGGCTCTCGGGGGCAAGCCGGGGGGTCCTGGCTCGCTGCAGCGCCGGCGCTGGACGGCCCGGCTGGTGGGCGGGCTCGTGCGGGACGTGGCGGCGGCCGCCGGGACCGGACGACTGGCGGTGCGCTCGCGGCCCGGCCACGACGTGGACCGGCTTGTGGTGGCGTTCCCGTGGCGGGCTCGGGGCCGCGCCGAGGCCCTGGCGCTGGCCGTCGCGGACCTGGTCGCCCAGCTCCCTTCCGGGGTGGATCGGCGGGCCGCGATGGTCGCCGACGCGGCGTCGCGGGTCGCCGCCGCCGACCCGGGGGAGCCGGCGAGCGTCCGGCGTCCGGGTGTCCCGACCGTCGCGGTGACGGGCACCAACGGCAAGACCACCACCACCCGCCTCATCGCGCACATCGGCCGGGCAGCCGGTCTGTCGGTGGCGTGGACGAGCACGGATGGCGTGTACGTCGACGGTGTGGCCCTGGAGCACGGAGACTGGTCCGGCCCCGGGGGAGCCGCGCTGGCGCTCGATCAACCCGGGCTCGGGCTGGCCGTCCTGGAGACGGCGCGCGGCGGGATCTTGCTGCGCGGCATGGCCGTCAGCGCGGTCGACGTCGGCGTGGTCACCAATGTCGCTGCCGACCACCTCGGGCTCCAGGACATCCACACCGTGGACGAGCTGGCCGAGGTCAAAGCGGTGGTGGCGCGGGTCGTAAGGGCGGGCGGCTGGGTGGTCCTCAACGGTGACGACCCGCGGGTGCTGGCCATGCGCACCCAGTCGAAGGGAACGCCGATCGTCTTCTCGCTCGATCCGCACTCGCCGTCGATCCGGACCGCGCTCGACGCGGGAGGGTCAGCGGTGACGGTGGCCGACGGCTCGATGTGCCTCGTGGACCGGCGCGGCGACCTGGACCCCGTCCTGCCGGTGCTCGAGGTGCCCGTGACGTTGAGCGGCCTGTCCTCCCACAACACGGCCAACGCCCTCGCCGCGCTCGGCGCAGCGGTCGGCCTCGGCCTGCCTCGCGCAGCCATCGTCGAAGGCCTGCGCACCTTCGTGCCCGACCTCGACCTCAACCCCGGTCGGATGAACCTGTGGGACTGCGCAGGCGTCGCGGTCGTGGTCGACCTGGCGCACAACGAGGACGGGCTGCGGGCGCTGCTTCAGGTCGCCCGCGGGCTGCGACTGCCGGGCGGGTCCGTGCGGTTGGTAGCCGGCACGGCGGGGGACCGCACCGACGAGGTGCTGCGCGGCATCGGGCACATCGCGGTGCACGGCGCCGACGACGTCGCGGTAGCCGACAAGCTCCGTTACCTGCGGGACCGCGACGCCTCCGAGCTGCATGAGCAGATCAGCGAAGGCGCAGGGCAGCCGCTCGAGCGATATCCGGATGAGCTCACCGCGCTCGGCGTACTCGTGTCCCGATCCTCCTCGGGCGACGTGGTCGCCGTGATGTGCCACGAGCAGCTCGACGAAGTCGGCGCGTACCTGCGGTCACGCGGCGGGACGGTGCTCGACGCCGAGCAAGTGGCGACGCGGGTTCGCGCGGCACAGGCGGGGTCGCGCTAGCAGCACCTCTTGGCTACTCGCGTCCCTCCCGCACGCGCCCTGTCGCCATATTCGCGCGACACGCCGGCGTGTCGCGCGAATTTGGCGACAGGCACAGCGCGTGGGCAGTAACCCGAGCGCCGGTTGGTGCTCGCTACAGGTCGGGGTCGGCGACGGTGCCGGCGCTTCTTGCGCCAGCCTGTGCCTGGCGGCCGAGTCCTTCGAGCTCGGCCCAGACCTTCGTCGCGCTGTCGACGCACAACACCACCAGGTCGCCTGGGTTGGCGCGCCGCACCGCTGAGCGCGTCGCCGCGATCTCGTCCAGCTCGAGCTCGAGCTCGCGGCAGCGCGCGCCTTCGTCCATCCGCGCGCGCACGCCCTCAGCCACGAGCCGGGCCGTCTCGCCCGCGGGTCTGCCGCGCAGGTTCGCGTCCTCGCGCACGACGATCGCGTCGAAGTGATCCGCGGCTACCGCACCCAGCTCGCGCATGTCGTCGTCGCGCCGGTCGCCGGCCGTGGAGACCACCCCGATCGCGCGGCGGCGGGCTATCTCGGGTCCAGCGGACGGCTCCATGAGCTTGTCGACGAAGTCACCGAGCATCCGCATTCCCGGGGCGTTGTGGCAGTAGTCGACGACGACCTGCACTCCGCCGACGTCGACGATGTTGAGCCGTCCGGGCGCGAGGTAGTAGGAGGTGGTGAAGGTGCGCAGCCCCTGACGGATGTCGTGCAGGTGCGCGCCGGCAGCGAACGCGGCGCCTGCCGCGGCCATCGCGTTCTGCACGTTCATGAGCGCCTTGCCACCGAACGTCGCGGGCAGCAGGTGCGTCCATGCCAGCTGCATCGAGCGCTTGCCGTGGCGGATCGCGATCATGTCGCCGAGCTCTGAGCGATCGAGTACGACGGCCCGGCCGCCACGACGGCAGTGGTCCTCCACCAGGTCGCGCTCCACTGTTCCGGGGTCGCTCATCGTGAACCACACGACCTCGCCGGAGCAGGCGCGGCGCATCGGCCGCACCAATGGGTCGTCCGCGTTGAGCACGGCGGCCCCGTCACGAGGAACCGCCTCGACGACGACCTGCTTGACGGCGGCCAGGTCCTGCACCGTCTCGATGCCGCGAAGTCCGAGGTGGTCGGAGGCGACGTTGAGCACCACGCCCACGTCGTTGCGCTCGTAGCCGAGTCCCTCGCGCAGGATCCCCCCACGCGCGACCTCGAAGACCGCGAAGTCCACTCGCGGGTTCTGCAGCACCATGCGGGCGCTCTTCGGCCCGCTGGCGTCAGCCCGGATCACCAGCCGCTGGTCGATGACGACGCCGTCGGTGGACGTCATGCCGACCTTGTGGCCCATGCCCTTGAAGATGTGGGCGACCATGCGCGCGGTCGTCGTCTTCCCGTTGGTGCCCGTGATCGCGATGATCGGGATGCGGCTGGGGGCGCTGGGGGGGAAGAGCAGGTCCACGACCGGCTTGGCGACGTACTGCGGCTCGCCGACCGTCGGGTGAGTGTGCATCCGGAAACCAGGAGCGGCGTTGACCTCGACGATCGCGCCGCCGCGGTCGCGCACCGGCTCGGAGATGTCAGGGCAGATGAAGTCGATGCCGGCGACGTCGAGTCCGACGACGCGGGCGGCCTCTTCGGCGATCTCGACGTTGTCGGGGTGGG
This sequence comes from Frankiaceae bacterium, assembly GCA_030840515.1. Classification (GTDB taxonomy): domain Bacteria; phylum Actinomycetota; class Actinomycetes; order JAVEEJ01; family JAVEEJ01; genus JAVEEJ01. The sequence goes on from JAVEEJ010000340.1 coordinate 13,744, forward strand.
CCTCCATCGTGCGGTCGATCGAGATGCCGCCCGTGGACATGTTGCCGGTCAGGGTGAGCTTGACGGTCACGCCCGTCGGTGGGATGTCGTCCATGGCGAAGCCCTGCTCAGCCGCGAGCGCGACAGCGGCCGCGTCCACCTTGATGCGGGTGAGCACCTTCTCGTGGCCGACACCGCGACGTGGGTCTGCGTTGGTGCGCTCGACCAGCTCGCTCACCGTGTGGATGCCGTCGCCGATCACGTGGGCAGGGACCCGCTCGGCCACGGCCACCATCCGACCGCCGACCACCAGGACCCGGTAGTCGTTGCCCGTCACGTAGTTCTCGACGAGCACCCAGCCGCGTCGTGACTGCTCCTCGGCGATCGGGTAGTTGGCCCGCACGTCCTCGGCGTTGCGCAGGTCAAGGCACACGCCGCGGCCGTGGTTGCCGTCGAGCGGCTTGACCACGACCGGGTAGCCGATGCGCTCGGCGTACTCGACCGCCTCGTCCGCGTCCCGCACGCTCTGCGACCGCGGAACCGGAAGACCGGCCGCAGCCATGAGCTTGGTGGTGAGCTCTTTGTCGCCGGCGATGTCGACGGCGAGGGCAGCTGTGCCAGACGTCATGGTGGCGCGGATCCGCTTGGCGTGAACGCCTTGTCCGAGCTGCACCAGGGAGTGCTCGTTGAGCCGGATGTAGGGGATGTCGCGGCTGACCGCTTCGTCGATGATGGCCTGGGTCGACGGGCCGAACGCGGTGCGCTCGGCGCCCACGAGCAGCTCCTCGAGCGCGACCGCGAAGTCGAAGTCCGGCTCCGGCTCGATGAGGTGGTTCACCAGGCGCACGGCGAGCTTGCCTGCAGCCAACCCGACCCGTTCGTCGGCGTACCCGTAGATCACGTTGTAGCGGCCGGTCTGCCCCGTCCCACGGGTCTTGCCCCGGCGGATCTCGGCGCCCGCCGCGCGCTGCAGCTCCAGCGCGACGTGCTCCGCGACGTGGCCGACCCAGGTCCCCTCGTGCAGCCGTTCGGCGAAGCCACCCTTGCGTCCCCGGGAGCACGAGTGCTCGCCCACACCCGGCAGCAGCGACAGCAGCGCGTCGGCGAACCCTGGCAGCCGGTCGGTGGGGAACTCCTCGAGCACCCCGAGGTCGACGACCAAGTGGATGGCGGGGTCGTAGGACCAGATGTTGGGTCCCCGGTAGACCCGGCTCTCGACGATCTGCAGCTCCGGCTTGGCGGTGAGCTGCTCGGTGTCGGCGCTCACGGGAGTTCCCTGCTCATGCCGACTCCTCGTCAGGCTGCGGCTTTCGCGCGCGGCGTCGGGCGCTGCGCGCAACAGCCGTGTCATAGGCACCCTCCGCCGCGATGCGCCGGCTCAGCGCCGCCACGTCCCGGTTGGCGACCTCGATCGAGGGATCCGCGACCGCCATCGGCATACCCACCAGGACGCGGTTACGCAGGTCGAAGATGGCACCCGCCGGCAGCGAGTGCAGCACCACTCCGGAGACGAGCAACGGCGAGGTCCGCTTGGCCGAC
>JAVEEJ010000010.1 GCA_030840515.1 Frankiaceae bacterium
CGCGACTCCAAGGACGTGTCGCGAGCGGTTGGGCGCTGGCTACGACGCGAGGCCGGCCCTGATCGCGGCGCAACTGGCCGTGACTCAGCAGCTGGCGGGACCGGTCCGGCGAAGTAGTCGCTCATGGCACTGTCCTCGACCCTTTCCGGGGCTCGCTTGATGAGCGCGCGTCCTCAGATCGGCGCACGCATGACGGCGCCCTCGTCGGCGTGCGACGCGAGGGACCGGTAGAGCGCGAGCAGGTCGGCACCGCCGGATCGCCGAGGGGGCTCCCAGCTCGCCAGCCGCTCGGCGATGAGGGCGTCACCTCGAGCCGGGGACAGCTCGACGTCCCCGGCGGCGCCGAGCAGGTCGAGCCGGAGGCCGGGTACGTCGACCCGCACGATGTCGCCGTCGCGCAGCGCAGCGATCGGTCCGCCGCGGGCGGCTTCGGGTGAGACATGACCGACGCAGGGACCGCGCGTTGCGCCGGAGAACCGTCCGTCCGTGATGAGCGCGGTGCTCCTCGCGAGCTCGGCGTCGGCGGCGATCGCCGCGGTCAGGTAGTACTGCTCCGGCATCCCCGAGCCGCGGGGTCCCTCACTGCGTACGACCACCACCTCGCCCGGCCCGACGACCCTGTTTGTTACGGCATCGAGCGCGTCCTCCTGGCGCTCGAAAACCCGGCAAGGCCCCTGCACGACGAGCGCCTCGGGCAGGACCGCGGTGCGCTTCACCACCGAACCGCGCGGAGCCAGGTTGCCGCGCAGCACCGCGATCGCGCCCTGCGCCGCGACCGGGTCACTAGCGGGCCGGATGATGTTCCGCCAGGTGAGCCCGAGGACCGCGAGCTCCTTCGGCACCTCTTCCGAAGGCGCCCAGGCTTCGAGCTCCTCGCCCCACGACCGGCCGGTCGCGCAGAGCGCATCCAGGTGCAGGTGGGGTGCGACCTCGCGCATGACGCGCCGTACGCCTCCGGCATGCCAGAACAGGTTGGCCGGGTAGTTGCCGGTGGGTCGGGTGTCGACGAGGAAGGGAACCTCGTCGTTGAGCTGCTGCAGGCGGTCGAGGTCGATGCCCAACCCCAGCTCCGCGGCGACGGCCGGCAGGTGGAGCAGGAAGTTGGTCGACCCGCCGACCGCGGCGTGGACCACGATGGCGTTCTCCAAGGCGTCGGCGGTGAGGAAGCTGCGGGCGGTGAGTCCTGCGGCGAGGTGCGCCACGGCTGCCGCGCCGGAACGTCGCGCGAGGTCGAGGTGCTCGGGCGAGCCCGCCGGGATGACCGCCGATCCGGGGAGCGCCAGCCCGAGGACCTCGGCGAGCACCTGCGAGGTCAGTGCCGTGCCCATGAAGGCGCACGAGCCGCACGACGGCACGGCCGAGTCGACCCAGTCCCGGTAGACCTCCTGGGAGATCTCGCCGCGGCGCAGGGCGGCCGCGATCGAGCCGATCTGGTCGACGGTCGTCCCACCGCGACCGGCCGGCATCGACCCACCCGGGATGTGCACCGTCGGGAGGTCCAGGCGCGCGGCGGCCATGAGGTGCGCGGGCACGGCCTTGTCACAACCGGAGACCAGCACCAGCGCGTCGTAGTAACCGGACCGCGCGTGCATCTCCACAGCCGAGGCGATCACGTCGCGGGACGGCAACGAGAAGTCCATGCCGTCGGTGCCCTGCGCGATCCCGTCGCACATGTCGGTGCAGGCGTAACGCGCGGCGGCCCCGCCGGCCTCGCTCACACCGTCGGCTGCGGCCTGAGCCACCTCGTGCAGGTGCACCGACCCTGGGTGGGAGTCGCCGGCGACGCTGTCCACCAAGACGTAGGGCCCGCCGAGCTGCTCACGGGTCCAGCCGACCCCGAGCCGGAGCGGGTCGGCCTCGGGGGCCTTCGCCCTGGCGATCTGGCTGCGAAGCGTCATGTGCCTATCCTCTCGCCGTGGCAGTGAACTCGGGAGACGCAGTGCAGACCTGGGAAGCCGAGCTTGTCGCTGAGCCCTTTGCTGACTTCGGCGAGGGGCCGCTGTGGGACGACCGCGACGGCGTGTGGTGGTGGACCGACATCCCCGGCAAGGCCGTGCACCGCTTCGACCCGCGCACCGAGCAGGATTCCGCTCTCCCGGTCGACCTCAACGTCGGGGCGCTCGTCCCGCGTGACTCCGGTGGACTGGTGGTGGCGTGCTCCGACGGCTTCGGCGTCCTCGGCCGCGGTGGCGAGATCGAGCTCTTCGCGCCGGTCAACGCTGACGATCCCGAGCTGCGGATGAACGACGGGAAGTGCGACCGAGCGGGGCGCTTCTACGCCGGCACGATGGCCTTCGCCGCCACACCGGGCGCGGGCGCGCTGCTGCGGCTCGACGTCGACCACTCCGTGCACGAGCTCGAAGCCGGGATGACGATCCCCAACGGGCTGGCCTGGTCCGCCGACGACCGGACCTTCTTCCACGCCGACACGATGACCAACGGGGTGGACGCCTACGACGTCGACCCCGACACCGGCGAGCTGTCCGGCAAGCGACGCATCATCACCATCGACGAGGCAGACGGGCTCCCCGACGGCTTGTGCATCGACGACGAGGGCGCACTCTGGGTCGCGCTGTGGGGTGGCTCGGCGGTGCGCCGCTACAGCCCCGACGGCGAGCTGCTCGGCGTGCTGTCGCTGCCGGTGAGCAACGTGACCTGCCCTGCCTTTGGCGGGAACGAGTACGACGAGCTGCTCATCACGACGGCAGCACCCAAGCACTCCCAGTCCGATGCGCACGAGCCACTGGGCGGAGCGCTGTTCCGGCTCCGTCCCGGCGTCAGCGGGCCGCCGCCGAACGCCTACCGAGGGTGAGGGGACTGCGATGACCCGGGTAGAGCCGCAGCGTTGGACGCCGCCCCCCATCCCGCCGCGTTCCAGGCAGCGCAGCAGCGCCATCCCGCTTCCCGACCTGACCACCATCGACCTGCCGCAAGGTCCCGAGGACGTGCTGCTCGGCGCTGACGGTGCGGTCTTCACGGGAGTGGCGGACGGGCGCATCCTGCGCATCCACGACGGCAAGGTCGACAAGGTCGCCGACACCGGTGGAAGGCCGCTCGGCCTCGAGTGGCTCCCCGACGGCCGACTCCTGGTCTGCGACGCAACTCTTGGCCTGCTGCAGGTCGACGTCGAGCGAGGGTCCTCCGAGGTGGTCGTCGATCTGGTTGCCGGTGAGCGGATGCGCTTCTGCAACAACGCCGCGGTGCAGAGCGACGGCACCATCTGGTTCAGTGACTCCTCACTGCGGCGCGGCCTCGACGAGTGGCGGACCGAGGTGATCGAGCACGGCACCAGCGGACGGCTGCTCAAGCTCGACCCCGACGGGTCACTTCACGTCGTGCTCGAGGGGCTCGCCTTCGCCAACGGCGTGGCCTGCGCGCCGGACGGGTCGTGGGTCGCGGTCGCCGAGACCTCTGGCTACACGGTGCTGCGCTACGACCCGGCGACTGAGGAGACCACTCACATCGAGCCGAACCTGCCCGGCTTCCCCGACAACATCTCGCTCGGCACCGACGGCCTGGTCTGGGTGGCGCTCGCATCCCCGCGCCAAGCGCTCCTCGACAAGCTGCTGCCGAAGGCGCCCGCGATGCGCAAGCTGGCGCACGCCATGCCCGAGGCGCTGCAGCCCAAGGCGGCCGACACGGTGTGGGTGCAGGCCTACACGCCGGAGGGTCAGCTGGTGCACGACTTCCAGGGCCGTCACCCCCGGATGTCGATGGTCACGGGAGTGCGCGAGCAGCACGGCACCGTGTGGATGGGCAGCCTCGAAGGCCGCACGATCGCCAGCTTCCGCGTGCCCTGAGGGCCAGGGAACGGTCGTGCGTGCCCTCCCGTCCAAACGGCATGAAGAGGGTGGTGCTTTGGCTATCAATCCTCGTCGTGGCAGTCGCCGGTTGTCGGGAATCTTCTGTGCTGAAGCCGCAGGCTTCGCTTCCGAAGGCGCGGACTGTCCCCACTGACGATCCGAGGCACGGGTCCTCCCCGGTAGGTGCGGGCCGCCCCTTCGTCGCCTTCGTGGCCGCTGCCGTTCGCGGGCCTGGGTGGCGGATGCTCCCTGAGGCGGCGGCTGTCATGAACGGCGAGGCCGTCGGACAGACCGTCGGGCCGATGACCCTCGTGCTCAGCGATGGACAACATCTGTCGGTCCTGCCGGGAACTCCCGGGGGAAATGCCTGCCTCGAGCTGATGGACGCCCGGGATCGGCGCCGAGCGACCGGCATGGACCATCCCACCGACAGGCAGGTTCGGCTCTACGGCGGGCTAGAAGCGCGCTGCTCGATCAGCGGGACTCGCATCGGGAAGCGCGTGACGTCCTTTCAGGTGCGCCGTCATCGGGCCGGAACGCAACTCGTCGACATCGGAGCGGTGAGCGGGATCGACCCGTCGGGCCGGTTGGCGTTCTCGGGTTTGGTGTTCTCTGTCGATCGACGCGTCGTCGTCCAATGCTCGGACATCGCTCCGGGAGACATCGTCCACACCGTCGGGCGCCTGATGGCTCAAGGACGCTTCCTCGTCGGACTCGTGTCGGCCGCCACGCAGCGGGTCCTGGAGATCGACTGCCTGGGCACCGACTGACTACGTCAGGACGCGGTCGGGGCGCACCCGGACCGCCCCGTCGCGCCGACGCAGCAGCTGCAGCAACCAGCCGTCGAGGTCGGTGCCGACCACATCGCCTATGGCGACTTGACGAGAACCGGTGAGCCGAAGGTCGGCGTACTCGCCGAAAGGCAGCCACCCGTCCAGCCGTCGCACGTCACCTGCGACGTCGACCCGCACGTTCGGGACCAGCCGCCGGTCCCGCGGCCGCAGCCCTCCGCGGCGGAACCATGGCGTGAGGCCCGCCGCCTTCAGCGCTCCCCGCACGGCGACCGCGGCCGGCCGCGACCGGGTCTGCACGACAGCCCCCGCCAGCAGAGCGGTGCGCGTCATCGCTCGGACGTGCGGACGGCGTTCGCTCTCGTAGCCGTCGAGCTCGTCGACTCCCTGCAGAGCCGCGACCAGACGCCACCACAACGCCGCGACGTCCCGCAGTCCAGCGCCAAGGCCCTGACCGGCGAACGGCGGCATCACGTGCGCGGCGTCCCCCGCGAGCAGGACGCGTCCGACCCGCCATTGCTCGGCGGTGCGGGCGGAGAACGTGTACTCGACCGAGCGGGTCACGGTCAGGCCGACGGGGACATGGGGCGAGTACTCCCTCGAGCCGGTCCGCATCGTCTCCCACCGGTGCCCGCCCGGCACCGGCATGCTCACCGCCGGAGCGGCCGGGTCGCACACGTAGCGGAAGGTGTCGGCGATCGGCTTCCCCACCGCGTCGACGACCAGCCACGGGCGTGGCAGCGTGCGACCGGGAAACGCCACGGACTGTGACCCGCGCACGGTTGACGAGGCGCCGTCGCAGCCGACGACGTAGCGCGCGGTCAGCGTGCTGCCAGAGGCCAACCGCAACTCCACGTCATCGGCCGCCTGGTGGATCGAGACGACCGCATCGGCCAGGACACGTCCGTCCAACAGGGACCGCAGCTGCGACTCGAGAGTGGGCTGGTGGAAGAAGCCCAGCCCGGGGTGGCCGTTACGTGCTCCGTCGAAGTCCATCGCGGCGATCAGCCTCCCCCCGCCTGTGACCAGCTCGGCGCGCGGACGACCCACCGTCTGCACTGGCGGCAACGCAGGCACTGACGCCAGGAAGCGCAGCACCTCGTCATCGAGCGCCACCGCCCGTGGCACGGGGAAGACGTCAGTGGTGGGTTCCACCACCGTCACGTCCACCCCGGCCGCTGCGAGCAGGCTCGCGAGGACACCACCGACAGGCCCGAGCCCGACGACGGCGACCTCGGTGCGCATGGCGCGACGCTACCCAGCGGCAGCGCGGGTTTCGCGTGCGAGCCTCAGGAGACCGGGTGCCTCAGGACGCTGAGAGCCTCAGGGTCCGGTGTGCTTGCGGACCACCTTGAAGGCGATGAGGGCGCTGACGAGAAGGGCGACCCCGATCACGACCTGCAGGTTGTCCTTCACCACGCGCTTGGGGTTGACCCGCTCCTCGATGGCCGTGATGGTGCGCGCCAGGTCCTCGCGGACCTCGACGATCTCGCGCTCTAGCTGGTCGGGTGTCGCACCCACGCGGCGTCCTCCTTGAGAGTCTTGATCGTGCGGTGGGGGGCGGGGTCAAGAGTCGCCAGCTTGCGCTTCCCGGCGACTGCCAAGACCGCGGCGAGCACCGCGTAGAGCCCGGCGACGACGAGAGCCGCCCATCCGAGCGAGATCCAGTGGCCGAGCCCGAACATGAGCGCCAGGGAGGCGAACACCAGGCACAGGTGCCCGAGGAAGCCGGCGCCGCCGAACAACCCGGCGCCCTTGCCGACCTTGCTCACCTCAGCCGAGATCTCCGCCTTGGCCAGCTCGACCTCCTTGCGTGCCAGCGCTGAGATGTCAGCGGTCGCCCTCGACACCAGCTCGCCCAGGGATGGCTCGGTCGGGGTGTCAGGGGTGCGCGTGTGCACGCGGGTCGCCACGGGCGGCCTCCTCGAGAGTGTTCGGTCCGTCCTGGCACCGCTACCCGCTAGGAGATGTAGCCGAACTCCCAATGCCACGCCTCGGGTCGGCTGCCGCTGGGCTCCGCCCAACCCGGGTGGTGCCAGCCGAAGCCCGCGGCGTGCGCGTGCAGCCAGGCGTCGGCGTCGGAGCCCGCTCGTTGAGCACCGCCGCAGAGGTCGAGGGCCAGCGCCCAGCCGTGGTTGCTGGTGCCGGGCACGGCGGCCAACGAGGGTTTGCTCTGATAGAGCCGCTGCTGGTCGGCATAGCTGCGGTAGGAGTCGGTGACGCAGATCCAGGAACCGCCGTGGGCCGCGGCGTACGCAGCGGTGAGGCGGCCGAACGCAGCCGCAGCGTCGCAGCGCAGCCGCTGGCCGGGGGCATGCGAGAGCGGGGACAGCGCAGAGGCGGGGATGAAGCCGTTGGGGTAGCCGCCCCACTCGCGGCCACCGCCCCCGGCGCAGGAGCCGGTCTGACGCACCGCAAGACGGGCCGCCCGCGCCGCCCTTGCCTTGGCCGCCGCGGCGAGCCGCAGCCGCTCCTGCTCCGCCTCGTAGGCCGCCATGGCCACCGTCAGCCTGGCGCCGACCGCCGTCGCCTCGCGCCGCAGTGCCGCGACCCGACGGTCTGCTTCCTGCGTCGCCTCCGCTGCCTGCTTCGACAGCTGTCGCATCTCGCGACGTGCCTGCTCCGCGCGAAGCCGGGTCGCCGCCGTGGAGCGCAGCACCTCGGCGCGGCGGGCCGAGACGACGTCGAGGTAGCCGAGGCCCTGCAGGGTGTTCCCGGCCGCCGTGCCGGACTGGCCGAACAGCAGCCCCGCCTTGCTGCCGACGGGGTTGCGATAGGCGGCAGCCGCGAACGCGCCCATCTCACGGTGCAACCGGGACAGCTGGGCGTCGAGCGTGCCGCTGCGGCGGGTGGCCGCCGCGGCCTTCTTCGCCAGCGTGCTCGCGTTGGCCTGGACCTTCTCCAGCGCGGCGGTGCCGGCGGCCAGCGCCGCTGCCGAGCGGTCGGCCTCCGCGCGCAGGGCCGCGAGGTCGGACTTGTTGGGCACATCAGGACGATCGGCGTGTGCAGACCCGCTGGGCACGAGTACGGCGAGCAGTGCGCTGAGCAGCAGACCGGCGATCGGCATGCGGGTGCGGCGTGAGGAGCGAGGCACGAGTGGGGATCCCCCGGGGCGGAGTCGGGTGGGCGTCCCCGACTCTAAGCCGCTTCGCCTCCCGGGCATGCCCGAATCCTGCCGCGGACTTCTGGCCCGGTGGTGACACCACGCGCACCCCAAGCGTGGATCTGCTCCGGGGGATCACAGGTGTCGGCAGACCGGTGGGTCACAGACCGGGGCAGCGCACGCCCTCTTCCTGCTGCTGGTTGCTGCTGGTCCACGAGATGACCTCGCCGGAGGTGGTGGTGACCTGCAGGCACAGCCCGCCGCCGGGCAGCGCCACCGACTGCACGCTGGAAACCCCTGGGGACTTCTTGTAGTAGACGGTGGAGGCATCTGGCGACGACGGCTCGAGCGACTCGACGAAGTTGCTGGGGTAGCTGCCGTTGGACATCTCCACGCTGCGCGCCATGAGCGCGATGTTGGACAGGTCGCTCTTGGCCGCGCTGGCGGTGGCCTTGTGCCGCTGGGTCAGGAAGACCGGGATGGCAATGCCGCAGAGCACGCCGATGATCAGCATCGTGACGAGCAGCTCGACGAGGGTGAAGCCGTCATCACGGCCAGATCGCTTCATGGTGTCCAGAGTCGGCGACTTTGTGCAACTAGCCAATGACTAAGGGTAACCATTTTGGGCTGGCAGACGGAGTAGCGGCTGCGTCAGGGGCGAGCCGCCGCCAAGCCGGCCGCCCGCTGGGCGAACCGCTCCAGGGACGTGTCGTGGTGCATCGCCAACGGCAGGTGGAGGGTGTCCTGGAACGGTGCGACCCAGCGGGCTTCGTCGAAGGAGTCCGGCCCGAGCAGCGCGCCGAGCAGAGCGCCGGCTGTCGCCCCGAACGAGTCGGTGTCGTTGCCCATGCACACCTGCAGGCCGATGCCATGACCCACGGACTCGGCGAACCGCAGCGTCACCGCCAGCGTCCCGAGCTCTTGGTAGACCCGGCAGTGCGTGTAGCGGGCGAAATGGCTGTGCACCCGGTCATAGCCCTCGAGCCAGCTCGTCGCCCCGGAGACCGCCTCCAGGGACGTGCGCAGCGCCGCTGCCAGCCGGCTCTGCGGCGGCACCTGCGCGAGCCCCACCTCCAGCGGCAGCAGGCGGTCCTGCGGGTCGCACACCAGGGCCGCGGCGACCGCGGCCGCGACGAAGCCGGCGGCGTACACCCCTGTCCTGCGATGGGTCACCCAGGCGTCGCGGCGCGCCAGCACCGCCGCAGCGGCGGGGTCGCCAGGGCAGGCCCAGCCGTAGGCGTCCGCGCGGATCAAGGCCCCGCACCACTCCGCGGTGGGGTTGAGCAGCTCGCCCCAACCGGGGCCGTCGAGGGACTCGTCCCCGAGCAGCGCGGCCACCGCGACGGCCACGAGCTGCACGCGCTCGGGTCCGAACGTCGCCCGCACCGGCAGCTCGTAGTGCCACAGCCGTCGCACGTCGGCAGCGGTGAACCGCCGCCCGTGCCGTTCCAGCAGGGTCATCGCCAGGGCCGTGTAGGCGAGGTCGTCGTCCTCGGCGACGTGGGTGATCCGCTCGCGAACCAGCTGGGCCCACTGCGGCTGCGGTCGCGGCAAGCCGGCGTGCGCTGCCTCGGACACGTAGTCGCTCAGGGGCCACTCCCCGTGCGGCTCGAGCCAGCCGCGCATCTCCTCCAGGGTCGGGTCGCTCTCGAACGGCTTGCCGAGCACGCATCCCGCGACTCGGGCAAGCACCGACGTGCGCACCCTGGCGGTCACGTCGACGGCGTCGTAGGGCTGCGGCGGCACGGGAGGAAGCACCCTCGCGAGCGCACCCTCGCTGTCCGGCTCGTCGTAGGGCCAGTCCGGCCGCAGCGGCAGATCGGCGACTTGCTCAGCGACACCGAGCAGCGCGTCATAGCTGTCGGGGGCGGCGTCAAGGCGCGCCGTCATCCCGTCGACGGCGTGCCCCTGCTCCTCGGCGTCGACGATGACCTGGGCGATGAGGCGCCGCAGCATCGGCAGCGGGGGGAGCAGCGACGGGCGGGTCACCCCCGCATCGTCGCTCACGGGGCTCAGCCGCGGTGTCGGCGCGGCCTTCGTCCCGCGAGCAGGGCGGTGAGAGCGAGTACGCCGACCACGACGAACCCGAGCACCCACGGGGCACGGTTCACACCTGGACCCGCGACGGCCGCCATCGGTTGCAGCGCGGGGCGACCGACGCTGCGGCCCGCCGGAGCGGTGCCGGCTGCCGGGTCTGCGCCGAGCGCCGGTGCCGCCGTCTCGCAGCCCTTCTCGTCCTTGCCGTTCTTCTTCGTGGGACAGGCCACCGGCGTGGCGGTCGGCGTCACCTCCGGCACCGCGAGGTAGAGCGCCGAGGTCATCGCCACCTGCAGCAGGGGTTGGCGGCAGTAGGCCGTCTGGTCGCCCACCTGCGGGTCGCAAATCGCGCGCCGCACGTCGACCCCGTCCGGCTCGAGCAGCCGTGACCAGGCCCAGCCGGGCTTCGCCGGCGCAGCGAACTCGACGGTTCCCCCCGGCGTGAGGTTGGCCGTCTGCACCCCGCTGTTCGTGTGCAGCTCGACGACACCCGCGGCGATCGGCGACTCGCTCCGGACCCGCAACGGGGTGCTCGGCGGGACCGTGTCACCGACCATCGACTCATAGACGCCGTCGCGGTCCCGGTCTGCCTCGAGCAGCAGTGGCGCGCCCCCCGACGACGGCGGGACGGCGGCGATCGCGGTGCGGCCTGACTTGATCGCGTCGAGCACACCCCGCGCGCTGCGCTCGGTCGAGAGCACCCAGGTCGTCGGGTTGCCGATGCCCTGCACGGAGATCGTCGAGAGCCAGTGCGAGTCCGAGCCGCCGGTGGCCGTCACGTGCCACCCGCGGTCGAGCATGCACTGCCAGTAGAAGATCGAGTCCTCGTTCTCCGTCCCGGGCAATGGGGCCTGGACGAACTCGGGCTCGTTCCAGACCTCCATGCTGTCGACCTTCACGTCGTACCCGTAGCTCCAGTGCAGCCGCTTCGTGTCGCTGCACGCGGTCATCGCGGCACCCAGTCCCGAGGACGGGTGGTTGGCCTGGAAGACGCCGCCGTCGGCACGCAGCCGGTCGGCCATCGCGTTGATGCCCGCTGCGCTGTCATCACCGTTGCGTGGGTAGGCGTGCAGCGCGCCGAGCATCTGCGCGTGACCGCCGATCGAGTTCTCGTGGCCGGGCACGCCGATCACCCCGTCGGTGCCGAATCCCGGGTCCTTCCACGACAGCGCTCCGCTCTCGTTCGGCGCGCCGTCGGAGTGATGGTCGGTCAGCGCGAGGTAGTCCATGCCGCGCGCGCTGGCCTCGAGGAACCGCTCGCTGGGGTCGCCGCCGAGTGTGTAGGCCTCGCTCTCGTCGGTGTTGTAGTCACCCGTGGGTCGTCCGTTGTCCCCGCGCGGGCAGTAGACGTCGTGCGAGTAGCAGCTGTGCACGTGCAGGTCGCCCGCGAGCCACTCGCCGACGTGTGTCGCCGGTGCGGCGCCGCTGACCCAGATCGGCGCGCTGAAGCCGATCGCGTTCCCGTCGGCGAGAACGCGCAGGAAGTAGTAGGGCTCGGTGCTGCTCGCCGCGCGGGTGAGGTCGAGGGAGTCCGTGCCCGTCTCCACGACGGCGCCCTTGCGGGTGACGAGCTGCAGCTGCAGACCGGTGCGCGAGCCCCAGCTGGCCGAGGCCTTGACGTGCAGTGGTGCCCCAGCGGCCCGCTGCAGCCGCGAGCCCATGACGGCGCTGTCGACGGTGTAGTCCAGTCGCACGTCGCCATGGCGTACGGCGTAGAAGCGGCGGGCGAGCATCGCCGACCGCAGGGCAGCCGCGGAGCGGTCCGTCGAGAGGATGACGGTCTTCGCCCAACCAGGGCCGCCCCAGTCGTCGCTGCGCCGGTGACCGAGGTCCTCGGCGCCGATCGGGCCCAGGTGCCAGCCCTTGTCGAGCGCGTGCGCGTAGTAGCCCTCCGCCGGTGCTGACGGCCCGTGCAGGTCGTACTCGTCGGTGTCGTTGTAGACCTCGATGCCGACCATGTGGTCGTCGATGCGCGCGTCGTAGGCGAAGTCGTGCCAGTTGAGGTCGCCCGGCTGCGGCGCGGCCGGGGAGTCCTTGGCGCCTGGGTGGTTGAACGTGGCGAGGCCGTCGGAGCCGCCACCGACCTCGGGCCGGCGAGTCATCCAGTCGTAGAGCGCGGTCGGGGTGGCGTAGCCCCCATCGCCCTTGGCGTTCGCGTAGTTCTTCGAGAAGTAGACGTTGATGTGGCCGAACACGTCGGAGGTCCACTCGAAGCCGCGGAACCCGGTGAAGGTGGGCGTGGTCGCCTGCAGCGCCTGATCGCCCGTGGACTCCCACTTGCGCGCGGCGCGCGCGTCGGCGTTGAGGTCGTCCGTCGCGACACAGCTCGGGGTCGTGGTGGGGTCGAGGCAGTACTGCGACGTCGACAGCAGCGGGACCTGGAAG
>JAVEEJ010000057.1 GCA_030840515.1 Frankiaceae bacterium
GACCCCGGCATCAGAGTCCGCTACCTGCACAGCGAGGTCGACACCCTGCGCCGGGTCGAGCTGCTCCGCGAGCTGCGGCTCGGGACCTACGACGTCCTCGTCGGGATCAACCTGCTGCGCGAGGGTCTGGACCTCCCCGAGGTCTCGTTGGTCTCCATCCTCGACGCCGACAAGGAGGGGTTCCTGCGATCCGGTACCTCCCTGATCCAGACCATCGGCCGTGCCGCGCGCAACGTCTCCGGCCAGGTGCACATGTACGCCGACACGATCACCGACTCGATGAAGAAGGCGATCGACGAGACCAACCGGCGACGTGCCAAGCAGGTGGCCTACAACGTCGAGCGGGGGGTCGACCCGCAGCCGCTGCGCAAGAAGATCGCCGACATCACCGACCTCATCGCCCGTGAGGATGCCGACACCCAGGAGCTGCTCGGCGGCGGAGGGCGCCAGCAGTCCCGCGGCAAGGCGCCGGTGCCCGGACTGTCGTCCCGTGGCGTCGGGGCGCACGCCTCATCGCTGGCGGGGATGCCGCGCGCCGAGCTGGCCGACCTCATCCAGCAGCTGTCCGACCAGATGCACGCGGCTGCGGCGGAGCTGCAGTTCGAGCTCGCAGCGCGGCTGCGTGACGAGATCGGCGAGCTCAAGAAGGAGCTCCGCGGGATGGTCGCAGCCGGCGTCCAGTAGTGAGTCCACCGGACGGGTGTCCGGCATGGCCCCTTCTGATCATCTTTCGCGCTGGGCCTCCCCTCTGCTCCCACATCGCCCCTAGCGTGCGCGGAAGGGGGACCGAACCGCGACAGCTGGGGACCACGTGAAGCGCTCAACCCGCCGGGTCGCCGTACTCGCGGCCGCGTTCCTCGTGGGTGGACTGCTGACGCCGGCCACCGCGGCTGTGGCGTCCTCGGCGCCGGCGAAGCAGACCCCCAGCGCCGCCGCGCCGTCCAAGACGGCCCACACGACCCACGGCAAGGCGAGCCCGGGATTCACCGGCAAGGGCACGCTGCGCGGGGTCTACCGCGCGCTGACGGCCGACGTGTCCAACACGCCGGTAGAGGCGAACCCGCTGTTCCCTCCGGACATCTCCTGGACCCATGACGAGCGCCGCGACGTGCTCGAGGTGAACGGGAAGTGGGTCGACGTCACCCTCCCGAAGGGTCATCACGCCAAGCCGGGGCAGCAGCTCGCACTCGACGGCGTCAGCGACGGCAGCGTGTTCCATGCGAGCGACATCAGGAGCGTCTCGGGCACCGCCGCGTCGGTGGACACCACTGACGTGACCAAGACGCTGGTGATCCTCGCCGAGTGGAACGGCAGGAACGGCGACACCACGACCAAGGCCAAGGCCTCCAGCGTGATCTTCACCCAGGGCAACGTCTTCTGGAAGGAGGTCTCCTACGGGCTGACCTCGCTCAGCGGAACCGTCATCGACTGGGTCCACATCAGCGGGCCTTCTGGTGGCGACTGCTACGGCCACGGCGACGACATCATGAGCCAGGCGAAGTCGAAGGCCGCGGGGATCATCGGGTCGAGCACCGTGTCCAGCTATGAGCGGACGATCGTCTACTTCCCGTTCTGCGCGGCAGCCGGGGGAGCGGCTGGTTGGGCCTACGTCCCGGGCAGTTCGGTCTGGCTCAACGGCTACATGGACAAGCGCGTCAGCCTGCACGAGCAGGGTCACAACTACGGCCTCTGGCACGCTCACTCGATCGACTGCAGCACCGGCGCCATGACGGGCTCTTGCTCTTCCAGCGAGTACGGCGACGAGTACGACACCATGGGCAGCGGGAACTGGGTCGGCCACTACAACGCGGCCGAGAAGCTCAACCTCGCCTGGATGAGCGGTCGGCTCAAGACCTACCCAGACTCCGGGACGGCGACCGCCACGCTCTCCCCGATCGAGACGTCCGCTGCAGGCTTCAAAGGCGGCCGGATCAATGGTTCGGGCAGCAGGAGCTACTGGGTCGAGTACCGGACCGCGGTTGGCGAGGACAGGTCGTTCCCCAGCGGGGGTCTGGGGATCATCGTTCACATGACGAACGGTCCGCTCGGCATCAACGACGGCGGCACCAACCGGCTGGACGTGAGCCGCGGCGCGGACGGCTACGACGGACCGTCCGTGGCCTTGGCCAAGGGCGCGTCCTGGACGTCTCCCGACGGCATCAGGATCACCTTCGCCAGTGTCACCACCGCGGGTGCGCAGGTCACCGTCACCAACGGAGCGCCGCAGCCCAAGGTCCCCGGGGCTCCGACCGCGGTCACGGCAAAGGCGGGCGACACCACCGCGCTGGTCAACTGGGCGATCCCGAGCGACGGTGGCGACGCGCTGCAGGGTTACTACGTCTACTACCAGAAGTCCGGCCAAACGGCGCTGAAGAAGGCAGTGAACAGCCCCGGTGGCACAGTGCACGCCACCACGCTGACGGAGCTGAGTAACGACGTCACCTACACGGTCTGGGTCCGGGCCCGCAACGGCGTCGGCGAAGGGCCGCTCGCGACCACGGTCTCGGTCCAGCCCAAGATCCAGGTCCCGACGGCGGCACTGACAGCACCCACGGCCAACCAGCTCATCAACGCGGAC
>JAVEEJ010000008.1 GCA_030840515.1 Frankiaceae bacterium
ACCGACCCGCGATTCGCGTCGGCCCTGGCCCTGGTGCACTCCCGGTTCTCCACCAACACGTTCCCGTCATGGCCGCTCGCGCACCCCTTCCGCTACATCGCGCACAACGGCGAGATCAACACCGTCAAGGGCAACCGCAATTGGATGCGGGCGCGCGAGGCGCTGCTCGCGAGCGACGTCATCCCCGGGGACCTGAAGCGGTTGTTCCCCATCGTCACCGCCGGGGGGAGCGACTCGGCGTCGTTCGACGAGGTGCTCGAGCTGCTGCACATGGGCGGTCGGTCGCTGCCGCACGCGGTGCTGATGATGATCCCCGAGGCGTGGGAGGGCCACGCCGAGATGGACGAGGCCCGCAAGGCCTTCTACGGCTTCCACGCCTCGCTCATGGAGCCGTGGGACGGACCTGCGTGCGTCACGTTCACCGACGGCTCGCTCATCGGCGCGGTGCTCGACCGCAACGGACTGCGGCCAGCCCGCTACTGGGTGACGAGCGACGGTCTCGTCGTACTCGCGTCCGAAGTGGGCGTGCTCGACATCGCACCTGAGCGCGTGATCCGGAAGGGCCGGCTGCAGCCGGGCCGCATGTTCCTGGTCGACACCGACGAGGGCCGGATCCTCGACGACGACGAGATCAAGGCCGAGCTCGCCTCCGAGCACCCCTACGGCGAGTGGCTGCACGCCGGCCTGATCAACCTGCCCAACCTCCCGGATCGCGAGCACGTCACCTACTCCCACGAGTCGGTGCTGCGTCGTCAGCAGACGTTCGGCTGGACCGAAGAGGAGCTGCGCATCCTCGTCACGCCGATGGCGACGACCGGCGCCGAGGCGATCGGGTCGATGGGCACAGACACCCCGCTCGCGGTGCTGTCGACGCGGCCGCGGCTGCTCTTCGACTACTTCAGTCAGCTGTTCGCGCAGGTGACCAACCCACCGCTCGATGCGATCCGCGAGGAGCTGGTGACCTCGCTGTCGGCGACGATCGGGCCGGAGCAGAACCTGCTCGAGCCGTCCCCAGCGTCGTGCCGCCAGGTGCGCGTGCCGTTCCCGGTCATCAGCAACGACGACCTCGCGAAGGTCATCCACATCAACGACGACGGCGACCTTCCCGGTTTCGCGACCCACACGGTGCGCGGGCTCTACGAGGTGGCCGGAGGCGAGCGCGCGCTGCGCGACACGATCGAGCGGCTGCGCAGCGAGGTGTCGACGGCGATCGCCGAAGGCGCCCGCGTGATCGTGCTGTCAGACCGCGACTCCTCCGCCGACCTCGCGCCGATCCCGTCGCTGCTGCTAACCGCGGCCATCCACCACCACCTCATCCGGGAGAAGACCCGCACCCAGGTGGGGATGCTCGTCGAGGCGGGCGACGTGCGCGAGGTACATCACGTCGCACTGCTGCTCGGGTACGGCGCCGCCGCGGTCAACCCCTACCTCGCCTTCGAGGGCATCGAGGACCTGATCCTGCGCGGACAGCTCGCCGGGGTGGACCGCGCGCAGGCCGTCGCCAACTACACCAAGGCGATGGGCAAGGGCGTGCTCAAGGTGATGTCCAAGATGGGCATCTCGACGGTGGCGTCCTACACAGGCGCCCAGGTATTCGAAGCCGTGGGCCTCGCACACAACCTCGTGGAGGACTACTTCACGGGTACGACGAGCCGACTGGGCGGCGTCGGGCTCGACGTGATCCACCGCGAGGTCGCCACCCGGCACGCGCGCGCCTACCGGGTGGACCCGGCGGCGCGGGCGCACCGCTCGCTCGAGGTCGGCGGCGAGTACCAGTGGCGGCGCGAAGGCGAGCCCCACTTGTTCGACCCCGAGACGGTCTTCACGCTGCAGCACGCGACGCGCACCCGGCAGTTCGAGGTGTTCAAGGAGTACACGCGCCGGGTGGACGAGCAGGCGGAGCGGCTGATGACGCTGCGCGGGCTGTTCCGCTTCAAGGACGACCAACGACCTGCGGTCGACATCGACGAGGTCGAGCCGGTCAGCGAGATCGTCAAGAGGTTCGGCACGGGCGCGATGAGCTACGGCTCGATCTCCGCCGAGGCCCACGAGACGCTCGCGATCGCGATGAACCGCATCGGCGGCAAGTCCAACACCGGAGAGGGCGGTGAGGACCCCGACCGGCTGCACGACCCGGAGCGGCGCAGCGCGGTGAAGCAGGTGGCCAGCGGACGGTTCGGCGTGACCAGCGACTACCTCGTCAACGCCGACGACATCCAGATCAAGATGGCGCAAGGTGCCAAGCCGGGTGAGGGTGGGCAGCTGCCCGCGCACAAGGTCTACCCGTGGATCGCGAAGACCCGGCACTCGACGCCCGGTGTGGGTCTGATCTCGCCACCGCCGCATCACGACATCTACTCGATCGAGGACCTCGCTCAGCTCATCCACGACCTCAAGAACGCCAACCCGCGGGCCCGGGTGCACGTCAAGCTCGTGGCGGAGGTCGGGGTCGGCACGGTGGCCGCCGGTGTGGCGAAGGCGCACGCCGACGTGGTGCTGATCAGCGGTCACGACGGCGGCACCGGCGCGTCGCCGCTGACCTCGCTGAAGCACGCCGGTGGACCGTGGGAGCTGGGGCTCGCCGAGACGCAGCAGACGTTGCTGCTCAACGGCCTGCGCGACCGGATCGTGGTGCAGACCGACGGCCAGCTCAAGACCGGACGCGACGTGATGATCGCGGCATTGCTCGGCGCGGAGGAGTTCGGGTTCGCGACTGCCCCGCTCGTCGTCAGTGGCTGCGTGATGATGCGGGTCTGCCACCTCGACACCTGCCCGGTCGGGATCGCGACGCAGAACCCCGAGCTGCGCAAGCGCTTCACCGGCAAACCTGAGTTCGTCGTCAACTTCTTCGAGTTCGTCGCGGAGGAGGTGCGCGAGCTCCTGGCGCAGCTCGGCTTCCGGACCCTCGACGAGGCCATCGGCCAGGCCCAGCTACTCGATGTGGAACGAGCCGTGGACCACTGGAAGGCGAGCGGGCTCGACCTCGCACCGCTGCTGCACGTGCCGGCGCTCGCCGAGAACGCCTCGCGTCGGCAGACGGCCAAGCAGGACCACGGACTGGAGCGCGCGCTCGACAACACCTTGATCGCGCTGTCGGAGGGCGCGCTCGATGACGCCCGGCCGGTGCGGCTCGAGCTCCCGATCCGCAACGTCAACCGCACCGTCGGGACGATGCTGGGCTCGGAGGTGACGCGGCGTTACGGCGAGGCAGGCCTGCCTGACGGGACGATCGACGTGACACTCACAGGCTCGGCGGGGCAGTCGCTCGGGGCCTTCCTCCCCAGCGGGATCTCACTCCGGCTTGAGGGCGATGCGAACGACTACGTCGGCAAGGGGCTCTCGGGCGGGCGGGTCGTGGTGCGCCCCCACCGCGACGCGGGTGCGACCGGTGACGGCGACGTCATCGCGGGCAACGTGCTGCTCTACGGCGCGACGAGTGGCGAGCTGTTCGTCCGCGGCGTCGTGGGCGAGCGGTTCGCGGTGCGCAACTCCGGCGCACTCGGCGTCGTGGAGGGCGTGGGCGATCACGGCTGCGAGTACATGACTGGTGGACGGGTCGTGGTGCTGGGCAGAACCGGTCGCAACTTCGCCGCCGGCATGTCCGGGGGAGTGGCGTACGTCCTGGACCTCGCCCTGCAGCGGGTGAATCGGGAGATGGTCGATCTCGAGTCACTGGATGCCGACGACGACGCCTTCCTGCGGGACACGGTCGCGCGCCACGCGGCGCACACCGGCTCGACGGTGGCGACCTCCCTGCTTGCCGACTGGGACCGCGCGTCCGCCAGGTTCACCAAGGTGATGCCGCGCGACTACAAGAAGGTGCTCGAGGCTAAGGCAGCGGCTGAGCGGGCCGGCGACGACGTCGACGCGGCGATCATGGCGGCCAGCCGTGGCTGACCCACGGGGATTCCTGACCACGCAGCGCGAGACGCCGAAGCGACGGCCCGTGGACGTGCGCATCCTGGACTGGCGCGAGGTCTACGAGGAGTTCCCGCGCACCGCGCTCCAGGAGCAGGCCGGTCGCTGCATGGACTGCGGCATCCCGTTCTGCCACAAGGGCTGTCCGCTCGGGAACCTCATTCCCGAGTGGAACGACCTGGTCTGGCGCGGTGACACGGGCGCCGCCGCTGACCGGCTGCACGCGACGAACAACTTCCCTGAGTTCACCGGACGGCTCTGCCCCGCACCGTGTGAGGCGGCGTGCGTGCTGAGCATCGGCGACGACCCGGTCAGCATCAAGCAGGTTGAAGTCTCGATCATCGACACCGCCTTCGCGGACGGCATCGTCGGCCCCGTCTTCCCGCGGACGTCCAC
>JAVEEJ010000067.1 GCA_030840515.1 Frankiaceae bacterium
AGCGCCACTGCTCCACGATGCCGGGCAGTGAGAGGGTGCCCGCCGCCATCGCCGCGCTCGATGCTGTGAGCACCAGCGGCAGCTCGTAGGCCATCAGCTGCGCGGCGCTGCGCATGCCACCGAGCAGCGCGTACTTGTTGGCGCTTGCCCAGCCGGCCATGAGGTGACCGAGTACGCCGACGCTCGTGATCGCCAGCGCGAAGAAGATCCCGACGTCGAGGCTCTGCGCCACCTGCCCGTGCGGGCCGACCGGGATAACCACGAGGACGACGAGGTAGGGCACCAGTGCGACGAAGGGCGCCAGGGTGAAGACGGCGCGATCGGCCGCGGCGGGGACGATGTCCTCCTTCTGCGCGAACTTCACCCCGTCGGCCACCAGCTGCAGCCAGCCGTGGAACCCCCCGGCGTACATCGGCCCGACCCGCGATTGCATGTGCGCCATCGCCTTGTGCTCGAGCTGCCCGACGAGCAGCGGAACGGTGAGGAACACCAGCAGCACCGCTACGAGCCGGGCGCCGAGCTCTAAGGCCTCGCTCACGCGCCATCCGCCTGGGGAGCAGGCTCCGGACCCCAGCTGCCTGGCTCCGGCACGGCCTCACGCCAGGCGGCGTCGGGGACACCAGGTGGCAGTGTCTTGCGACGGCTCGGGGCGGAGCCGTCGTCGCTCTCGCCCGGCTCCTTCGCCCCCGGCCAGGGGCGCGCGACCCGCGAGGCGAGCACGAAGTCCTTGCGCAACGGCCGTCCCTCGAACCCGTCAGGCAGCAGGAGCGGCACCAGGTTGGGGTGGCCGTCGAAGATGACCCCGAACATCTCGTGCGTCTCGCGCTCGTGCCAGTCGGCGCCCTTGAACACGCCGGTGGCTGTGCGCACCACGGGCCGGTCTCGCGGGACCCGGGTGCGCAGCTGAACGTGGTGGCGCTGCTCGATCGACCACAGGTGGCAGACGACGGAGAACCCGTCCTGCAGCTCGTCGACGGCCGAGAGCCAGTCGAAGTAGGTGCAGCCGGCTACGTCGCGTGCCGTCTCGAGCGCCGTGACCCAGGCATCGGTGGGCACGTCGACGGTGACCACGTCGTAGGCCACCGAGGCTGCACTGCCCTCGCCCAGCCGGGTCGTCAGCAGCGACCCGAGCTCGTCAGGCGTCATCGTCGGCCTCGAAGCCGGGGACGATGCCGAGGTCCTCGGCCGGCTCGCTCTCGTCGAGCAGCGGCAACACCGCGCGCAACGGCAGCGGCACCGGCTCATCCGCATCGGCGTCACCCGCGACATCGGCAGGGATAGCGACAGCGAGATCGGCAGCTGCCGACGTGTCGGGCTCAGCCGCTGCGGCAGCGACGGGCGGATCTGAGGGCTCGGCGGGCAGGGGTGGCGCCTCGGGCTGCGGCTGGGGCGGTGTCGGCGTACTCGCCTCCGCCAAGTTGTCAGCGTCAGGCGGGGCCGGAGCGCCCGGTGGCACTGACAACTCGGGGTGATGGGTCTCGATGGTCCGGATCGGACGCCGCTTGACCGCTGCGGGCGGTGGCGCGTAGCGGTCCTCGAGCAGCTCCTCAGCGATCTTGTCCTGCAGCTTGAGGATGCCGTGGAGCAACGCTTCGGGCCGGGGTGGGCAGCCGGGGACGTACACGTCGACCGGAATGATCTGGTCGACCCCCTTCGTCACCGAGTAGGAGTCCCAGTAGGGGCCGCCGCAGTTGGAGCACGAGCCGAAGGAGATGACGTACTTCGGCTCTGGCATCTGCTCGTAGAGCCGCCGCACTGCGGGCGCCATCTTGTCGGTGACTGTCCCGCTGACGACCATCAGATCGGCTTGCCGCGGCCCGGGGGCGAACGGGATGACCCCGAGCCGGATGAAGTCGTGCCGGCTCATGGAGGACGCGATGAACTCGATCGCGCAGCACGCGAGGCCGAAGTTGAACACCCAGAGCGAGTAGCGGCGCCCCCAGTTGAGGACGAACTTGAGCGGCTCGGGCGCGAGTCGCTGGAGCGCGCCGAGGGTGGGCGGTCCCAGCTGCGGATTACCCAGGTGAACGGGCTCTAGAGCCACGTCAGCACCCCGCGGCGCCAGGCGTAGAACAGGCCGAGTGCGAGTACGCCGAGAAAGACCAGCATCTCCACCAAGGTTGCCGCCCCGAACCCGGGCAGCGCGAAGACGGTGGCCCACGGGAAGAGGAAGACGGCGTCCACCGCGAAGACGACGTAGAGGAACGCGAACACGTAGTAGCGCACCTGGGTCTGGGCCCAGCCCACCCCGACCGGGTCGACGCCGGACTCGTAGGTCAGGTGCTTCTCGGCTGTCCTGTGCGTCGGGCGGAGCAGCCGGTTGGCGCCTAGCCCGACCGCGCAGAAGGCTCCCCCGAGCAGGATGAGCAGACCGATGAGCAGGTAGCCGCCGAAGTACCCGTCCACGTCAGGTGCACCTCCTCGGTCGCGTCCGTTCGTCCGGCAGCGTTCCAGATCCGGCCCAACCGCGTCGAGACGGCCACGCGGGACGTAGCATCGGTGTTGAGGTCGAGGGGAGGTGTGCCCGACGGTGACCAAGCCGGTGGAGCAGCTCGACCGAGTCATCATCCGGTTCGCCGGCGACTCCGGCGACGGCATGCAGCTGACCGGGGACCGGTTCACGTCCGAGACCGCCGCCTTCGGCAACGACCTCTCGACGCTCCCGGACTTCCCCGCGGAGATCCGAGCGCCCGCAGGCACGCTGCCCGGCGTCTCGGCCTTCCAGCTGCACTTCGCCGACCACGACATCATGACGCCGGGTGACGCCCCGGACGTCCTCGTGGCCATGAACCCGGCCGCCCTCAAGGCCAACCTCAAGGACCTGCCGCGAGGCGCAGACGTCATCGTCAACACCGACGAGTTCGGCAAGCGCGCCCTGCAGAAGGTGGGCTACGCCGAGAACCCGCTGGAGGACGGCTCGCTCGAGGGCTACCACGTGCAGGCGGTGCCGCTCACTTCCCTGACCGTGGAGGCGCTGGCGTCCTACGACCTGTCGCGCAAGGAGGCCGAGCGGGCCAAGAACATGTTCGCGCTGGGGCTGCTGTCCTGGCTCTACTCGCGGCCGGTCGAGCAGACAGTGCGCTTCCTGGAGAGCAAGTTCGCCAAGAGCCCCGACATCGCAGCCGCGAACGTCGCGGCGTTGCGAGCAGGCTGGAACTACGGCGAGACGACGGAAGACTTCTCGATCCGCTACGAGGTCGCGCCCGCCCCGATGCGCGCCGGCAACTACCGCAACATCACGGGTAACCAGGCCCTTGCGCTGGGCCTGATCGCGGCGTCCCATCGCACGGGCCTGCCGCTGTTCCTCGGCGCCTACCCGATCACGCCGGCCTCCGACGTCCTGCACGAGCTGAGCAAGCACAAGGCGCATGGCGTCGTGACCTTCCAGGCCGAGGACGAGATCGCCGCGGTCGGCGCCGCCCTCGGTGCCGCCTTCGGCGGTGCGCTAGGCGTCACGACCTCCAGCGGTCCCGGCATCGCGCTGAAGATGGAGACCATCGGCCTCGCTGTGTCGCTCGAGCTGCCCATGGTGATCTGCGACATCCAGCGCGGCGGGCCATCCACCGGGCTGCCCACCAAGACCGAGCAGGCTGACCTGCTGCAGGCGATGGTCGGGCGCAACGGCGAGGCGCCGGTGCCCGTGATCGCGCCGCGGTCGCCGGCTGACTGCTTCAACTCCGCGATCGAGGCGGCCCGGATCGCCACGGTCTTCCGCACCCCCGTCTTCCTGCTCT
>JAVEEJ010000077.1 GCA_030840515.1 Frankiaceae bacterium
CGGTGGGCGCGTCCGCGACGAGGTGCCGTTCGCCAGCTACCTGTTCTACAGGTACGGGCACCCGGCGACGGGTGAGCACGAGGTGCGCACGCCGGAGCAGCTGGTGGAGCACGCCCGCAACCTGAAGGCCAAGCACGGCTTCACCGTGCACAAGCTCAAGGGCGGCGTCTTCGACCCGGAGTACGAGGTCGACTGCTACCTCGCACTCGCCGAGGCGTTCCCGGACGACAACCTGCGCTACGACCCCAACGCAGCGTTGTCGATCGAGCAGAGCATCCGCGTGGCGGACCGGATCGCCGGTCTGCGCAACGACTACCTCGAGGACCCGACCTGGGGCTTGCAGGGGATGAAGGCGGTTCGACGCCCGGGCTTGCTGCTGGCGACGAACACGGTGGTGGTGAACTTCGAGCAGCTGGCCTCCAACATGCTGGAGCGCTGCGTCGACGTGATCCTGCTCGACACCACGTTCTGGGGCGGGATCCGGCCGTGCATCAAGGCCGCAGGAGTCTGCGAGACGATGCAGCTGCCCATCGCCGTGCACAGCTCAGGCGAGCTCGGGATCCAGTTGGCGACGATGCTGCACCTCGGCGCCGTGCTGCCCAACCTGACCTTCAGCGCCGATGCGCACTACCACCACCTGCTCGATGACATCGTCGAAGGCGGGCTGCGTCAGTACAAGAACGGTGCGATTCCCGTGCCCACGGGTCCAGGGCTCGGCGTGGCGCTCGACCGGGATCGGCTGGCCCGCTACGCCGAGGCCTACCAGCGGCTGGGCGGCTACCCCTACGACCGCGACCCGGGCCGGCCGGGCTGGTTCCCGCTGGTCCCGACCAGCAATTGGGCGGATCCGGCCGATGACGTCAGACCGGACGACGCGCTGCTCGACTGGCACTGATCCGCTGCGCGACCGTCGCCGTACTCGTCCCTCGGTCATGATCACGTGGGGACACGGATCGGCCTGGTCAGGCGTGCCGGCGAGGGCTCTGTCCCAACGTGATCACCGCTGGGCCCTCCAGCTTGTACTCGGAGCGACGTCCCCGAGCCAGCCTGTCGTTATAGGTTGACGCGGCGAGAGGGAGGGCGTGATGAGCGCGAGTACGACGGACGCGGCGAACCCGGTTGCCAGCGACCGGTTCGACGGGCGAGTGGCCATGGTCACGGGTGGCGCCATGGGCATCGGCGCGGCCATTGCTGAGCTGCTCGCCGAGCGCGGCGCCCAGGTTGTAGTCGTCGATCGTGAGGAGCCCAAGGAGCCGCTCGGTGACCCGCACCTCGCGGTGCGTGCGGATGTGTCCAAGCCCGAGGACGTCGAGCGTGCCGTGGCCGCGACTCTCGCCCACGCCGGTCGGCTCGATGTGCTGGTCTGCAGCGCCGGCATCCAGCGCTACGGCGACGCGCCTGGGACCTCACTGGAGACCTGGCGCGAGGTGATCGACGTCAACCTCTCCTCGATGTACTACGCCGCCCACTTCGCGGTGCCCTACCTGCTCAAGCAGCCGGGCTCGGCGGTGGTCAACATCTCCTCTGTGCAGGCCTTCGCGGCTCAGCGCGGGGTGCTGGCCTACAGCGCCAGCAAGGGTGGGATCAACGCGCTGACAAGGGCGATGGCGGTCGACCACGCACCTCACCTGCGGGTCAACGCGATCGCACCCGGCTCGGTCGACACCCCGATGCTGCAAGAAGCCGCCAAGCGGTTCACGCCAGGCGACAGCACTCCGGCCGAGACGGTCGCCGGCTGGGGCCGCATGCACCCCATCGGTCGGCCGGCCACGCCTCGCGAGA
The DNA here is from genome assembly GCA_030840515.1 of Frankiaceae bacterium. GTDB lineage: Bacteria > Actinomycetota > Actinomycetes > JAVEEJ01 > JAVEEJ01 > JAVEEJ01. The sequence continues at coordinate 1,783 of JAVEEJ010000077.1, forward strand.
TCGCGGAGGTGGCCTGTTTCCTCGCCTCCGAGCGAGCCGCGTTCATCACCGGCGCGACCGTCACCGTCGACGGCGGCCTGCTCAGCCAGCTGGGAGGGACCTGAGTGCCAGACGCGTCCGATGACCCCTCGGTCCGGCCGTGGGGGCGCTACGCCGTCCTCGACGAAGGCGCCACCTACAAGGTGAAGACCATCACCGTGGAGGCGGGCAAGCGGCTCAGCTATCAGAAGCATGCCCGCCGCGCCGAGCATTGGGTGGTGGTCGCCGGGGAGGCCGACGTCACCCTCGACGGAGGAGTCAGGCGGCTCGCGGTCGGCGACGCGGTGGACATCGGCGTCGGCGTCGCCCACCGGGTCCAGAATCCCGGGACCGAACCGCTGGTCTTCATCGAGGTGCAGCAGGGCGACTACTTCGGCGAGGACGACATCGTCCGGCTCGAGGACGACTACGGCCGATCCTGACGCCCGGCGACAAGCAGGAACCGGACGTCCGGGGTCGAACCAGATGACCAACGGCTGCACCCCAGACGCGGCCGCGAGGGGAGTCGACCATGAGCTGCCGCGTCCGTAGCGCACTGCCCGCCGCCCTGGTCCTCGCTGCCCTGGTGGTGGCCCCCGCCGGCGCCGCGACCAAGAAGCCCAAGCACGTCGTGCTCGGCCCCAACCTGGTCGTGAACAGCTCTTTCGAGCAGTCCGACATCGAGGGCAACCCGGCCGCTGCGCCCGGCTCGCAGTCCCAGCCGCTGTTGCCCACGGGGTGGCGCTTCGAGGGGCTCACGGTTCTGTTCGACCACTCGCAGAACGTGCACCACAGCGGCAAGCGCGCGGCCGCGATCTCCGGGTCGCTGTCCGGCGGGACGTCGTTCTGTGAGACGGGCAGCTGCGTCCCCAACCCGACGAACCCGGTGAAGGACACGGCCGGGACACGCTTCATGCTCCCGCCGCACTGGAAGTCGGAGACCCCGATCGCTGTCACCGCCGGCAAGGCCTACCAGCTGTCGTTCTGGGTCAGCACCTCGCAGCTCACCGTCGGCAAGGGCTTCGACGGCATCGTGCGCTGGGTCGACGGCGGCGGCGCCACCGTTGCGCAGCAGAAGCTCATCGACTTCGCCGTCGGCGGGACCCAGGACTGGAAGAAGTACACCTACCCCAAGGTCGCTGCACCCGCCGGCGCGACCGGTGCCGTGCTGCTGCTGGGCCAGAGCGATGACCTGTGGACCGGCCAGGTGGTCTTCGACGACGTCTACTTCGGGACCTACACGCTCGCGTGACCGGGGCTGACTGGCCGGAGGCGGATGCCCGCTTCCGGGCCGACCCGCGCTGGCTCGGCGGTGACGACGGCTACACCGTTCACCTCGGCGGCGACCGCACACTGTGGTTGTTCGGCGACACGTTCATCGCCGAGGCCGGCCAGACCCGATCAGACACCGACGTGGTGCACAGCTCGATCGCCTTGCAGACCGGGCTCGATCTCGCCACCTGTGACTTCCACTTCGACTGGCGACGGACGCCGGATGGCCGCCCGCTGTCCCTCGTCGAGACCGGCGACGAGACCTGGCTCTGGCCGGGAGACGGACTGCTGGTCGACGGTCGGCTGCTGCTGTTCTTCATGCACGTCCGCTCGACCCGCCCTGACCTCGATGGCATGGACGCGGCGTGGGAGGCCGAAGGGTCGATGGGCTTCTTCGAGGTCTTCGGGTGGCAGGCGTTCGTCGTACTCGACCCCCAGAAAGACCTCGCCGACTGGCAGTTCGAACCGGTCACGCGGCCAGACGTGAGTCATGGGTCGGTGATCGGAACGGCGGTGATCGAGTACGGCGACCACGTGCTCGCCTACTGCTACACGGCCGACGGTGCGCTGCTCGCGCGGTGGAAGCGAGCCACGGCGGCTGCCGGGGACCTGTCGGAGCCCGAGTGGTGGTGCGAGGACGGATGGGGCGCGCAGGGTCGGCCGGTCGTCGTCCTCCCGGACGCGTTGACGGAGTTCACCGTGCATCGCGGCGACGCCAGCCGTTGGGTGCTGACCGAGGTCACCGGCTTCGCCGAGCCCGAGGCTGCGGTGTCGCTGCGCTTCGCCGACCAGCCGGAAGGGCCGTGGTCGGCATCCACGCCTGTGCATCCGCTGCGTGATCGTCCGCCGGGCGCGGTGATCTACGCGGGGAAGGCCCATCCCGAGCTCGCAGGGCCTGGGCTGGTGGTCAGCCACGTGACCATCGGCATGACCCGCGACGAGACCTTGCGGAATCGCGAGCTCTACGTGCCGCGGGTGGTTTGCGTCCCACGGCCTTAGGCCGCCCTTGAGACTCCCGCCCGACGACCAGAGGTGGGAGGTTGGTCCCGTGGGTTTGCATCTGCTGGGAGAGCCGTCTCACCCGAGCCTGCTCGACCTGCCCTGGTCGACCCCGCTGGAGGACTGGCCGCCGAGCCAGCTGATCGGCCTGCCCCGCGGCATCTCGCGGCACGTCGTGCGCTTCGTCAGGGTCGACGACACCGTGATGGCGATCAAGGAGATCGGAGAGTGGGCCGCCAAGCGCGAGTACGAGGTGCTGCGCGCGCTCGCGCGGGCCGGCGTACCCGCCGTCCACCCGGTCGGCATCGTCAACGGACGGCAGGCGGCTGACGGAACCAGGCTGGAGACCGCGTTGGTCACCCAGCACCTCGAGTTCTCCTTGCCCTACCGGGCGCTGTTCTCCCAGACGCTGCGACCCACGACGGCCACCCGGCTGATCGACGCGCTCGCGGTGCTTCTCGTCAGGCTGCACCTGGCGGGGTTCTGGTGGGGTGACTGCTCGCTGTCCAACACGCTGTTCCGCCGCGACGCAGGATCGTTCTCCGCCTACCTCGTCGACGGCGAGACGACCGAGCAGCACCCGTCGCTCACCGACGGCCAGCGCGCCCATGACCTGCAGCAGGGCAGGACCAGCATCATCGGCGAGCTGATGGACCTGCAGGCCGGCGAGCTGCTGGACTCCGAGCTGGACCCGATCGCCACCGGCGACACGATGCTCGCGCGTTACACCGAGCTGTGGGCCGCGCTCACCGGCCGCCAGACCGTCACGGTGGGGGAGCGCTACAAGGTGGACTCTCGGATCAGGACGCTCAACGACCTCGGCTTCGACGTCGCCGAGCTCGAGGTGATCCGCGACCACGACGGCGTGCACGTGCAGGTGCAGCCCAAGGTCGTGGACGCCGGCCACCACGCGCGACGGGCGATGCGACTGCTCGGACTCGACGTGGAGGAGAACCAGGCGCGCCGTCTGCTCAACGACCTCGACTCCTTCCGCGCCGCGACCAACCGGCAGCAGGACTCCGAGGATCTGGTGGCCGCCGACTGGATGGCGCAGGTCTTCCGCCCGGTGATGAAGAAGATCCCCCGCGAGCTGCGCGGTCGGCTCGAGCCTGCCGAGGTCTTCCACGAGGTCCTCGAGCATCGCTGGTTCCTGTCCGAGGCGGCGGGCCGTGACATCGGCCTGCTGCCCGCCACTCACAGCTATGTCGAGCAGGTGCTGCGGCACAAGCCCGAGGAGCGCTCCGTGCTCGCCCCACTGGACGCGCTGTGATCGGCTACGGCGTCGCGACCTCCGCCTTCCAGGTCGAAGGGGGAGTCGACGCCCACGGCCGCGGCCCGTCGACGTGGGACGAGTTCTGCACCCGCCCTGGCGCCATCAAGGACGGCTCCGACGCCTCCATCGCATGCGACTCCTACCACCGCTTCGACGAAGACCTCGAGCTGCTCGTCGGGCTGGGTGTCTCGGCCTATCGCTTCTCCATCTCCTGGCCCCGAGTCCAGCCGACGGGGTCTGGACCGACGAATGCCGCCGGGCTCGACTACTACGACGCGATAGTGGATCGCCTGCTGGCCAACGGGATCAGGCCGTTCCCGACGCTGTTTCACTGGGACCTGCCATTGGCCCTTGAGGAGGCGGGCGGCTGGCCTGCGCGGGACACCGCACTGCGCTTCGCCGAGTACGCCGACCTCGTGGTCAGTCGGCTCGGTGACCGGGTCGGCACCTGGGCGACGATGAACGAGCCGTGGTGCACCGCCTTCCTCGGCTTCGCCGCGGGCGTGTTCGCGCCCGGTATCCGCGAGCCGAAGCTCGCCTTCGACGCGGCACACCACCTGCTGCTCGGCCACGCACTTGCCGCTGAGGCGATGCACGCCCGCGACGCGGCCCACGAGGTCGGCATCGTGCTCAACCTCAACACCGTGCGGGCCGAACCGGAGGCGGACGCACAGGCCGTTGCTGTGGTGGAGGCGATTCAGAACGGCATCTGGCTCGACCCGCTCGCGCTCGGCAGCTACCCCGACGCAGTGCTCGTCCCGCGGGCGTTGCACGACGGCGACCTCGAGCTGATCCGCGGCTCGGCCGACTGGGTGGGCATCAACTACTACACACCGTTCCGGGTCGGTGCTCCGCTGGCAGACGAGGCGGGCGTGGGGCAGCAGGCCGAGGCGTTCCCCGGCGCGCCACCGTTCTCGTTCCGGCCGCGCGGGCCGCTGACCACTATGGGCTGGGAGATCGACCCCACCGGTCTCGAGGAGCTGATCCGCGACGTGAGCGAGCGGATGCCCGGCACACCGCTGCGGGTCACGGAGAACGGCGCCGCGTTCGCCGACACCACAGCGGACGACCGGGACCGCATCGACTACCTCAGCGCACACCTCGCGGTCGTCGAGCGACTGCACGCGGACGGCCTCGACCTGCGCGACTACTTCGCCTGGTCGCTGCTCGACAACTTCGAGTGGGCGGAGGGCTACACCCAGACCTTCGGACTGGTGGCCATCGAGCCCGGCACCCTGCGTCGACAGCCGAAGGCCTCCTACCGGTGGTACGCCGACTACATCGCGGCCCACCGATGACGGTCGACCGCATCGCGAGCGGGACAGGCCGGCGGGCCCGGCCGCCCCGGCGCCGGCTCCCTGTAGTCGTCGTACTCGCACTCGTCGCACTCGGCTCGGCAGTCGCGCTGGACCGCGCGCAGTCGCATCGGGAGGACACGGCGCTGCTGCGCTGCGTGGAGCACGCACAGCTCCAGGTCTCTCACGCGCTCGGGGTGGTCGGTGCGGTCGCGCAGTACTCCTCGCCGCAGCTGTCCTCGCCACAGGTCACGCTGGCTGTGCGCCGCAGCCTGCGGGCGCTCGTCCAGCAGTCGGCGGGCCAAGGGGTCGAGCCGGTCGAGCAGCAGCGGGCCGCCTGCGCACGCACGTCGCTGCGTCCCTGGCACCGGGCCCAGCAGCGAGCGCGCGCCGCCTACCTGGCCTACCTGGACGGTGAGCGGGAAGCGCTCGCCGCGCTGGCGCGCGACTTCAACGCGTACGGCGTCTCGGACGCGGCGCGTTCTCAGCGCAAGGCGGCCGCGCGGACTGCCCTGCTCCAGGTGCTGTCCGGGACTCGCGCCGAACGGGTCGCTGCGCTGCTCAGCCCTTGAGGCCACCGGCGAGCAGGCCGCGCACGAAGTAGCGCTGCAGCGACAGGAACACGACGATCGGCACCGCGATCGAGATGAACGCGCCGGCAGACAGCAGGTGCCAGGCGGTGCCCTGAGTGCCGCTGAGGTTCGCCAACGCGACGGTGATCGGCGCGATGTCGCTCGTCCCGCCGGAGAAGGTCAGCGCCACGAGCAGGTCGTTCCACACCCAGAGGAACTGGAAGATGCCGATCGCCGCGAGTGCCGGCGTGAGCAGCGGCATCATCACGCGGAAGAAGATCTGCACGTGCCGCGCGCCGTCCATCCGCGCCGCCTCGATGAGCTCCTTCGGGATCTCCTTCATGAAGTTGTGGAGCAGGAAGATGGCGAGCGGCAACGCGAAGATCGAGTGTGAGATCCAGATCGCCCAGAAGCTCCCGCCGATCCCGGAGTCGACGTAGAGGGTGAGCAGCGGGATCAGCGTCACCTGGATCGGCACGATCTGCAGCGCGAAGATGCAGATGAACAGCAAGTTGCGACCCTTGAAGTCGATCCAGGCGAACGCGTACGCCGCCAGTGCGGCGAGCGCGATCGGGATGATCACCGAGGGGATCACGATGATGAACGAGTTGAGGAAGTAGCTGCCCAGGCCCCCGGTGCCCGTCGAGCTGAGCACGGCCCGGTAGTTGTCCAGGGTGACGTGGGGGTTGCTGAAGAAGCTCCACCAGCCGGAGTCCTGGATGTCGCCCTGCGGCCGGATCGAGGAGATGGCCAGGCCGAAGGTCGGGATGGTCCAGAGCACCGCGATGATGACCGCGACGAGGGATGCCCAGCGCGAGGTGAGCTTCTTCTTGGCCCGGCCCGACGCGACATCGACGCCGACGAACGGTGTCGTGGTCAGCGGAGCAGCGGGCGCCGCGTCGGCGGTCGTCATCGGGTCTCCGATCGGCGAAGCTGGCGGACGTTGTAGAGCACGATCGGGACCACGAGCAGGAACAGGAGCACGGCCAGCGCGGCGCCGAGCCCTTGGTTGTTGCTGCGGAAGCTCTGCGCGTAGAACTCGTTGGCCACCACGCTGGTGTCGAACTGGCCGCCGGTCATGGTGCGCACGATGTCGAACACCTTCAGGGTCCCGATGCCGATAGTGGTGAGCACCACGATCAGGGCCGGGCGGATGCTCGGCACGGTGACGAAGCGGAACATGCCCCACGCCTTCACGCCGTCGAGCCGGGCGGCCTCCACGATGTCCTCAGGGATCGCCTTGATCGCAGCCGACAGGACCGTCATGGCGAAGCCGGCCTGGATCCAGATCATCACCACCACCAGGAACAGGCTGTTCCACGGTGAGTTGATCAGCCACTGATGCGGGCTGCCTCCCAACCAGACCAACACCTGGTTGAGCAGCCCGATCTGCTTGACCCCTGGCTGGTCGGGTCGGTACTCGTAGATGAACTTCCAGATGATGGAAGCCCCGACGAACGAGATCGCCATCGGCAGGAAGATGAAGGCCTTCGCGAGCGCCTCGACCTTCGCCTTGTCGACGAGGATCGCGTAGAGCAGGCCGATCGCAGTCGCCACGAACGGCGTGATGACGACCCACAGCACGGTGTTGCGCAGCACGGTGATCTGGTCGGACGAGGTGAAGATCGTCTTGTAGTTGTCCAGCCCGGCGTAGTGGGAGCCGGCTGCGTCGTAGAACGAGTAGTAGATGGTGCGCAGCGCCGGGTAGACCAGCCCGACCAGGACCAGGACCACGGTGGGGAGCAGGAACACTCCCGCCACGACGCGGTCACCGCGCCGGCCACCGAAGCGAGAAGCCACCAGCACGATCAGGCCGACGATGGCGACGAACAGGCCGATCGCCTCGAGCATCGAGGTGAACTTCTCCGAGCTGGTCACCAGACCTCCTCGCAAATGCCGACGACAGCGAACTAGACGCCTCGAGTGGGCCGACGCGCAAGCGCCGACCCACTCGAGGACGCAGGTCTAGCCCTTCGGCCAGGAGGCCTCAATCTTGTCCACGGTGGTCTTCGTGCTCTGACCGGTGATCCAGCTCGTGGTCTGCTTCCAGAACGAGTTGGATCCCACGGCGGCCGGCATGGCGTCCGAGCCGTCGAAGCGGAAGATCGCCTTCGGGTCCTGCAGCACCTGGAACGCGAGCTTGTCGATCTCCGAGCAGGTGCACTTGCTGACGTCCGCGGCCTTGTTGGCGCTCACCGCGCGACCGCCGCCGCCCTGCGCGGCGAGCGTTGCCCACTCACCGCTGGCCACGAAGGTCTGGAAGGCGTGCACCTCAGGTGCGTCCCGGAAGCCGAGCATGAACTCGCCGCCGCCGAGCACCGGCTTGTCAGCCGCGGTCTTGCCGGGCAGGTAGAACGCGAACACGTCGCCGTCGGGCGACACGGTGGTGCCCGCCGGCCAGTTGGCTGCGTAGAAGCTCGCCTGCCGGTGGAACGAGCAGTTCCCCTTGAGGATGGGGAGCCCACCGTCCTGGAACGCCGTGGTGGCGATGCTCTTCACGTTGCCCAGGCCGCCGTTGACGTACTTGGAGTTCTTGAGGAACTTGCCCACCTCGTCGAGCGCTGCCGTCGGCTCGGGGGAGTTGAACGCGATCTTGTGCTGCACCCACTTGTCGTACTCGTCGGGGCCCCACAGCCGCAGCATCATGTCTTCCATCCAGTCGGTGATCGGCCAACCGGTGGCCTCACCGCTGCCGATGCCGGCGCACCAGGGCTTCTTGCCGGTGGCGGCGATCTTGTCCGACAGGGTGATTAGCTCGTCCAGCGTGGTGGGGACGGTGTAGCCCTTGTCCTTGAACTCCTTGGGGGAGTACCACACCAGCGACTTCATGCTCGCGTTCTGCGGCGGTGCGTAGAAGGTCCCGTTGACGCTGCCGTAGGCCTTCCAGTCGGTCGAGAAGTTCTTGTCCACCATGGCGGTCGTCTCGGCTGACGCCGGGACCGCCTTGCCGGTGGCCACGAGCTGCTGCAGCAGGCCAGGCTGCGGGACGATCGCGATGTCCGGCGGGTTGCCCGCCTTCGCCTGCACGAGGACCTGGGTCTCGAAGCTCTTGTCGAAGGTGCCCTTGATGGTGGCGCCGGTGCAGTGCTCGAACGGCACCCACGTCTTCTTCAGCAGCGCGTCCTCGGGAGTGACGATGCCCGTGAACACCTTCACCGTCTTGCCCGATAGGTCCCCGTACTGCGTGTACGCGGCGCACTCCGGTCCCGTGGAGCGGGTCTTCTTGGAGCTCGAGCCGCAGGCAGTCACCGCGAGGGTGAGCGTGAGCAGCGAGGCGGTCAGAGCGAAGGCGCGGTGCCTTGACGCCAGAGCGGTCATCGGTTCCTCCTACCGGGCGCTCATCAGCCGAGCCGCCCTGTTGGCGTCATGTAAGCGCTTACTGCCGCGCCCCGGCAACCCGCTGAGAGATCACGATCGGGTAACGGCGGTCCGTCGGCCCCGGGTCCGGGGGGCCGGGCCTGTGCTCATCCGCGGCACGAGCCGGACGTCCACGACGATGTGGTCGTGGAGGTGGCTCGGGTCGCCACCGAGCGCGGCGAGCGCGAGCTCAGCGGCCAGCGCCCCTTGCCGGGCCACCGGTTGCTCGACGGTGGACAGGCCGAACAGCTCCGACAGCTCGTGGCCGTCGATGCCGATGACAGAGAGCTGGTCGGGCACGAGTACGCCGGCCTCGCGCGCGGCTGCGAGCACACCGAACGCCATCTCGTCGGAGGCCGCGAACACTGCCGTGGGCGGGTCCTTCAACGCGAGCAGAGCGCGCCCTGCATCGAGGCCTCCCGCGGCGGTGAACTGGCCCGGCACCTGATAAGCGGCGCACGCCTCGACGCCGGCAGCAGCCAGCGACGCCATCCACCCGGCGCGCCGGTCCGCGGGCGCGGTGAAGTTCAGCCGCTGCTCCGGTTCTCCTCCTACATAAGCGATTTTGGTGTGGCCGAGCTGCAGCAGGTGGTCGGTCGCGAGCCGCGCGGCCGCCACGTCGTCGATGCGCACCGACATGGCGCCGGGCACGGATGAGCCGACGTACACGGTAGGAAGAGCCAGTCGTCTCACCTCGTCCAGCTCATGGCCCGTGAGGGGCAGGGTGAGTACCACGACCGCGTCGGCGCGCCCGCGCAGGCTGTCGGGCTCGAACTGCTCGCGCTTGCCGTCGGTGGGCTGGGTGAGGCCGATGAGCAGGGCGTCGAAGTTCTGCGCACGCAGCACGGCTTCGACGGCGCCGATCACCTGCGCGAAGAACCAGCGCTCCATGAACGGGGCGACGACCGCGACGGTGCGCGTGCGACCGCTGGCCAACGTCGAGGCGCTGCGGCTGACGACGTACCCGAGCTCGGCGGCGACCCGGCTGACCGTGAGCCGGGTGGCCTCGGAGACGTTCGGGAGCCCACGCATGGCCCGGGAGACGGTCGCAGTCGAGACTCCGGCGGCCCGCGCGACGTCCTCGATGCGTGCCACGCTGCCCTACTTTCCTGCAAGCGCTTGCAGTCACGGGCGAGTGTGGCGCAGGATGCGCGGCACCACAATCTCTACCCGTCTCCACTACGGATCGTCCGGCACGTACCTGCCGGTGGAGGGACCTCGCATGGCGACCGTCACGTTCGACAAGGCCACGAGACGCTACGAGGGAGCCGAGCGTCCGGCCGTCAACGCGCTCGACCTCGATGTGCAGGACGGGGAGTTCCTCGTCCTGGTCGGGCCCTCAGGGTGTGGCAAGTCCACCTCGCTGCGCATGCTGGCGGGCCTCGAGTCCGTCGACGAGGGCCGCATCCTCATCGGCGACCGTGACGTGACCGACGTCGACCCGAGTGCGCGGGACATCGCCATGGTCTTCCAGACCTACGCGCTCTACCCGCACATGACGGTGGCCGCGAACATGGGCTTCGCACTGAAGATCGCCGGTGTGTCCAAAGAGGAGATCGCGACTCGGGTGGCCGACGCGGCGAAGATCCTCGACCTCACCGACTACCTGGACCGCAAGCCCAAGGCGCTCTCGGGCGGGCAGCGCCAGCGAGTGGCGATGGGCCGGGCGATCGTCCGCAACCCGCAGGTGTTCTGCATGGACGAGCCGCTGTCGAACCTCGACGCCAAGCTCCGGGTCGCGACGCGCACCCAGATCGCCAGCCTCCAACGGCGCCTGGGAGTGACCACGCTCTACGTCACCCACGACCAGGTCGAGGCGATGACGATGGGCGACCGCGTGGCCGTGCTCAAGGACGGCGTGCTGCAACAGCTCGCGAGCCCGCGCTCGATGTACGACCAGCCGGAGAACGTCTTTGTCGCTGGGTTCATCGGCTCTCCCGCGATGAACCTGTTCGGCGTCGAGGCCACCGAAGGCGGCAGCATCCAGCTCGGGAACTTCTCCATGACGATGCCCCGCTCGGCTGCTTCGGCGATGACGGGCAGCGGCGTGACCGTCGGTGTGCGGCCCGAGGACCTGCGCCTGGTGACCGCCGACAAGGGGGTGCCGGTCACGGTTGAGCTCGTCGAGGAGCTCGGCTCCGATGCCTTCGTGCACGCCAGCGTCCGGGGGAGCGAAGGCACTCAGGTGCTCGTCGCGCGCGTCGACCCGAAAAGCCCGCCCAGCAAGGGAGAAGAGGTCGGGCTGGCGCCCACCGAGCACGTCCACTGGTTCGACACCGCGACGGGTGCGCGCCTGTCCGCCTGAAAGGGCTCCTCGCCTTCGCCGCACCGGCACGTGTAGCGCAGGCAGCTGTGGCACGGCTGGACGATCGGTGGCTCCATCACGCGCACTCGGCTAACGCCGCAGTCCAGCTTGACCGCCAGATCTCCTGCGCGGGGAGGGTGTCCTCGACCGTCGGTTCGTCGTACTCGTCTTCCTCCATGAATCAACCCTCGAGGACGGTCGCTACGCGGCGGTTGCTTCGAGGTTGCGTTGCTGTGAACCGTGGTCGTTTCGCGGTCGCCGGCGTGGGGGAGGGGGACGGCACCGACCATCTCAGGAGGGGCTCATGTCCACAGACGCTCTGGTAGTGCTCAAGGAGGACCACGCCGAGGTCAAGCGGCTGTTCCGGGCCTTCGAGAAGACAGACGACGCCGCGAAGCGCGGGGAGCTGGCCGAGCAGATCATCTTCAAGCTCAAGCTGCACACCGAGGTGGAGAACACCATCCTCTACCCGCAGATCCTCAAGACGCTGCCCGACCTCAAGGACGAGATCCTCGAGTCCTACGAGGAGCACCACGCCGTCGACCTGATCATCGCCGAGATCGAGAAGCTCAAGCCGACCGCCGAGAACTTCGAGGCCCGGGTCACCGTCCTCATCGAGAACGTCGAGCACCACATCGGCGAGGAGGAGGACGAGTGGTTCCCCAAGGTTCGCAAGGCGCTCGGCCGTGACGAGCTGCTCCAGGAGTGGGGCGAGCAGATGATCTCCAAGATGCAGGAGATGCAGTCCGGGCTGACCGTGGACCTGACCGAGGAGGTCAACACCCCCCGCTAGACCCCCGCAGAAGCCTCGAGCCATCCGGCCCTCCGCCGCTTGCCGGCAGGGGGCCGGATGCGTGCCCTCAGGCGGTCCGAACGAGTACGGCGACTAGTCACTTCGAGGGGTTTTCCGACCAACTGGTAGATCTGCGACGCAATGTCCGGTTACCTGCCTTCATGCAGCGCAGCCGGCCACTCCGCGTCATTGTCCTCGCCACCGCCCTCGGGGCGGTGCTCGCCGGTCTGGCGGTCGGCGCTGCGAGCCCCTCGTTCGCCGCGACCGTCCTGACGTCGACGGTCGTCAGCACGGCTCCCACGCCCGGTGGTGCGGCAGGCACGACCTCCGTCATCCAGCTGCCCTTCGGTGGGGTCACCCGGTCCTATCGGCTCTTCGTCCCCACCTCACTGCCGGCCGGGCCGCACCCGCTCGTGATCGGCCTCCACGGCGAGGGCAGCGACGCCGGGGCATTCGAGGCGCTCAGCAACTACGACCCCAGCTCGGGTCGACACGCCGTACTCGTCGCGTACCCGGACGGGTTGGGCAAGACCTGGAACGCCGGGAGTTGTTGCGGCACCTCGTCCGCCGCCAACGTGGACGACGTCGGCTTCCTCGCCGCAGTCATCGCCGACGTGGCTGCTCGCAGCTCGGTGGACAAGTATCGGATCGCGGTCGCCGGCTTCTCAGCCGGCGGGATGATGGCGTATCGGCTGGCCTGCAGCCGCTCCGACCTGGTTGACGTGGTCGAGGTGATGTCCGCCACGAACGTCGCGCCGTCATGCAGCTTCGGCCGGCCCGTTTCGCTGCTGCAGGCGCACGGGCTTGCCGACACGCTCGCTCCTTTCGCGGACGTGCAGTCGGGAGTGGACGGGGTCGCAGGGCGCGATGGCTGCTCTGGTTCCACAACGGCTCCCTACAACTCCCGGACGGACGTCACGCAGTGGGTGGCTGGCAACTGCCCGGCTGGAACGTACGTCCAGCTCTACGCGTCGACGAGCTTGGGGCACGCATGGCCCGGCGCAGCGGACGTCGCCCGGTACGGCTTCGACATGACGAATCTGACGCTTGGCTTCAACACGGGGGTCTGGGCTGCACGCCCCGCGCCCGTGGCCTACGTCCCGCCGGCCCCGCCTGTGTCCACGGTTGTCACCACGGGGCCGGCTCCGGCCGGTGTCGCCGGCACGACCCGCGTCGTGCAGTTCGGCCTGGATGGAGCGACGCGGCAGTATCGGCTGTTCGCTCCCGCCACACTTCCTGCCGGACCGCGCCCACTCCAGTTGGCATTGCACTCGCTCAACTCCGACGCCACAAAGACTGAGATCGGTACGACCTTCGATGCGGGCGCTGTGAAGGTGGGGGCCTACGTCGTCTACCCCGACGGCCTTGCCAACTCCTGGAACGCCGGCACCTGCTGTGGCCCTTCGGTCGTCAACCGGGTGGACGACGTGAAATTCTTGGTTGCCGTGATCGCCGACGTGGGGCGCCGCGTCTCCGTCGACCGCAACCGCATCGCCATGGAAGGTGGCTCCACCGGAGGGATGATGGCTTACCGCTTCGCCTGCGAGCGGTCCGACCTCGTGAACATCTACGAGGTCCTCGGCGGAGCCTTCGTCATGCCCTCATGCACGATCTCCAGACCGGTTTCGGTGATGCACGTCCATGGTCAGGCGGACACAACGGTTCCCTACGCTGGCGCGGCGACGTCGCCCTTGGTGGCATCGGGGTTCCCTGCGGCCAGCGTCGGGCCGACGACGATCGCGCAGCTCGACGGCTGCACCGGTTCCTCGACGACCCTCTACAACGGCCGCTCGGATGTCCCGCTCTGGCAGGGAACCGGTTGCCCAGCCGGGGTGGGCGTCCAGCTGATCAGCCCGGCGAACATGGCGCACGTCTGGCCGACTGGTGCTGCGGAGATCGCTGCAGCCGGCGTCAACCTGACCTCGATGACGTGGGGCTTCAGCACGGCCAGCTGGGCGCTGCAGCCTTCGCCTGTCGCGCTGTGAGGCGTAGCAGCGCGGACTAGCTCGCCGCCCGGCGGCGTACTCGCACCCCGATCGCGACACCGAGGAAGAGCAGACCCGCGACGGGGAGCCCGACCGAGAGACCGGTCGTTGCAAGGCCGCCGCCATGACCGGAGCCCGAGCCGGAGCCGGCAGAAGACCCACCGCCCGAGCCTGACGAAGGCGCACCGACGTCGAGCGTCGGGTTGCGCTTCGCCGCCGCGGTGAGGCGCACGGCGAAGAACCCCAGGTTGCCGTCCGAGTACCAGATCTCGCGGCGCGACGGGATGATGACCGGCGCGGCCATGGCGAAGGCGCCTTGCAGGATCGGGTTGGGACTCACGACGATCGGCCCGTTGTAGTAGGCGATCTCCTGGGGCTTCGACGGCTTGGTGATGTCGAAGACCCGCAGCCCGGAGTTGATGAACGTGCAGGCGACCATCGTCGGGTCGACCCGGGTGGCGATCGAGCAGTAGTGACCCCGGTAGCCCTGGAACTGCAGGCTGGCACCCGGATCCGAGGCCTGGTCGCTCGCCTGGTTGGCCTCCTGGTTCACCTGCAGCCGCATGTTGGAGATGACCTTCGGCGACTTCTCGTTCGTCATGTCGAGGATGCGCCCGGCGCCGACGCTGGCACCGCTGCCGTACTCGTCGATCTCCATCAGGAACTTGTGGCCGTGCTGGGTGAACGGCTCTGCGTACTGCGGCGTCCCGACGTTGGGCCACGTGGTCCGGCTCACCAGCGGCACGGAAGGATTGAGGGTGCGCGCCTGCACGGCGCTGGTGTCGAGGATCGTCAGCCCACTGAAGTCACTGGAGTTGAATCCGGCCTCGGCGATGTAGAGCCGCTTGCCGTCGTCGCTGACGCTCATCCCGTGCGGCTGGTAGTCGTAGGAGACCCAGAGCAGCTGCGGCAGTGACGGGTCGTCGAGCGCGATCGCCGCGAGGGTGTGCAGGTAGAGCGAGCTGATGTAGAAGGTCAAGCCGTCGGGGGAGAAGCCGCTCTCGTGCCCGAGGACGCCGAACGGGGTGCTCGACTTCAACACCGGGTTGCGGCAGTCCGCCGACACGTCGTACACGTCCACCTGACCGACGGCCGCTGCGGGAGTGCTCAGCACCGCGACGAGCAGTCCGCGCTTGGCGTTGAGCCGCAGCGACTCGTGCGGTGAGTCCATCGCCGCGGTGGCCAGGGTCTTGAGGTAGGTCGGGTGGCTCGGGTCGGTCATGTCCATCACGTAGACGCCGGTGCCGTCGATGCCCTGCTTCAGCGCGTCGCGGCCGATGAGCAGCGTGGTGTCGTAGTAGCCGCACTCGTGACCGGCCGCGTCGACGTACCGCGTCACCCGGAAGCCACCGACGGTGCCGTAGTGCCCCAGCTTGCGGGCGTTGCACGTGTAGCCCTTGGCGGCCCGGCCGCTGTTCACGTCGGCCAGCGAGGCCCGGCCCTGCGTGGTCTCCGGCAACGAGCCCTTGTCGCAGGCGACGTCGGGAGTGGGCGGGTAGGCGTCCTTCGCGAGCGCGGACGAGCCGGTGCCCACGGTCAGCGCCACTGCGGCTGCGGTCGCAACGAGGAGCGAGAGTCGACGGCGAACTGGTGCGAGGGTCATGGTGCCTTCCGGGCCAGCCCCCACGACGTGTGATGTCAGGCTACGGCACGACAGGTCAGGAACACGAAGGGGCGAGTACGGCGGATGCGGGTCGCGCAGCGGGCACGGTGGCCGCTAGTCCTGTGCCTGCTCGGCCTCGGTTGGCTGCTGTCGCCCGATGTGGTGCCGATTTACGACGGCCTGACGTTCCCGCAGGACCCCTACCGGTACGTCGGTGCGACGCCGACCCCGACGACTGCGCGTGCCACGGTGTCGTTGCGAGCGGGGACCAACCCTGGCGGCGTCATCCTCAACAGCGCCGAGCGCGGCCCGCAGGTGCAGCTCTACGTCGCGGCGAACGCCTTGCGCGCCGGCGCCAGCTCGAGCGCCGTTGACCTGAGCGTCACGCCGGAGGCGATGACTGGGTCGACCACGCCGGACGCGCCGGCCTCGAACGTCTACCGGTTCGCGGCCCCGCCCGCCGTGACTCTGACGGACAACCATGCGCCGATCCAGGTCACGTTGCGCGCTGCGGTGCACAAGAGCCCGCCGGTCATGTACTACCGGTCGGGCCCGACCGACCGCTGGGAGCGGCTGGCCACCCGTGGGCTGGGACATGCGAGCTTCAACGCGACCGCCCCGGGATTCGGCGACTATGTGCTCGTGCGAGGCACCGGGAGCGGCGCGGCGAGTGATGCTCGTGTCTTCGTCGTCGTCGGGATGCTGCTGGTGGTTTCGCTCGTGTCGAGCGCTCTGCTGGTGCTGCGCCGCCGCGGTCGGGTGGGATAGGGAGGGTCCGTGCGAACTCTGATGCTGGTGGCAGGTGCGCTGCTCCTGGTCGGCTGTTCATCGAGTGGGCAGCCGGCGTCGGCGCCAACGCCCCCGCAAGGCCCGACGTCGGTAGGGCCAACCGGCTTCCACGTGGCAGGCAGCTATGAGACCGCCGTGACGCTGGCCGGCAACACCTGCAAGGGCATCACCGTCCAGCCGAACGTCACCACGGTGACGCATGAGCCGGGTTCGAGCTCGATGACCATGACCCACGCCGGCCAGACCTACACCGGGACCGTGACACGCACAGGTCGCTTCACCACGCAGCCCAAACCGGTCGATGCCGGTGGCGGCAACGTGCACACGCTCGGCATCGCCGGAGGTTTCAGCTTCACCGGCTTTCAGGCCAGAGTCAGCGCTGTGGTGACCCCGGAAAACTGCCGCTACACAGTCATCTGGGTCGGCACCAAAGACGGCCAGCCCAACGTCCTGGGATAGCCGACGTTGATGCGCAGGCGCGTGCTCGAGCCGCTGCTCAGTGGGCTCGTGCTGCTCGGATTCGTCGTCGGGGCCTTCATCCACTACGCCCACCGTGACGCGCGGACGCTGCACGACGGGACGCGCGTGCAGGGCCTGGTGGTCGACACGATCAAGCGGCAGTGGTTCGACTTCATGAGCGACGGCCGGCTCGTCGTGACCTACGACCTTGGCGGCGACCACCACGAGTCGAAGGTCTGGCTGGACAACGACCGGTCGGAGTACCACATCGGCCAAGAGGTGACGGTGATCGTGCGCGGGTCGCACGTGCGCACCACCCGCGAGCCGAACGATCCCAGCCCCGTGGGCTGCGCGCTGATCCTCGTCGGTCTGCTCGGGCTCGGCCTGACCGGGGACGGGTTGCTCAGACTGCGTCGACCGGTCGCGGCGCCGCCTCCCGACTCCGCCGTACTCGCGCGCATCCCGCTGCGCACCTTCCGCATCGCCCCGCGCCGCGCCGTCATCGATGTGACCGCGACCGAGCTGCAGGTCTTCCTGCCCGCGTTCTTCGGCAGGCGTCGCCTCACCGTGCCGATCAGCAACGCGGCGATGGAGTGCTATCCGGAGGACGAGCGGGAGCTGGAGAGCGAGTACGACGCCGGCGACGAGCTGTACTTCAAGGACGTGGTGCGGATCGCCAACTTCCCCACCGCCTCGGCGCTCAAGGACGGCAACCTGCTGCTCCTCTTCCGGGAGCCGGTGCGGGCGCCGCCGCTGCGGTGGTACATGGCGCTCAACAACGACGTCAGCTTTCCGTTCGGCTTCCGCGAGAGCCGCAGCGAGACCGGGGCGTGGATCGACGGCGCGTTGCTGCGAGCCGACGACCCGCGGGCGGCGTGCGAGGAGCTGCGACGGGTGGGCGTCACGCAGGTCGAGGCCGGGATCGAGTGGCTCGGGCAGCACCGCGAGCTCGAGACCGACCCCGAGGCACAGCAGGCGATCCAGGCCGAGGCTGAGCAGGAGGCGCGTGGGCACCGGTGGCGAGGGCTGCTCTGGGGCGCGGGCTGGGTGCTGGCCGTCATCGGGCAGTGGCGCGATGACTTCCGGTTCCTAGGTGTCGCGCTAGGGCTGCTGGCCGTGGCCGGGCTATGGAGCTGGTGGAGCAACCGAGCCCGCTAACGGCCCGTTAGCCCGTTTGGCCGCATAGACACGGCTATATGGCGTAGTGCACACTACGTGAACATTTGACCACAAGGAGTAACCATGGCTGGATGGGATCTGGTCGCCCCGTTCGCGGCGGGTTACTGCGTGGGCGGCATGATCACCGCGATCCTCGTGCTGACGCTGGTGTCGCGGCGCTCCGACGAGCCACCGCTGTTGCCGTATCCCGAAGAGGCGCCGCAGCGGCTAGCCGGGCTCGGTCAGGATGCCCGACTGCCGATGAGCCGGCGGTCGACCGAGGCGGACCCGGTGAACAACCACCGGCTGTGAGCACTGCCTGCGCACCGTCCACAGTCGGGCGTACTCGCCCTTGAGCTGTCATCTCGGTGACATACGGTCGAGGGATGCCAGCAGACCGGCCCGCCGCGGGCGTCGCTATGACCGAGGACGACCTCGCGATCATGCGGCTGGTGGACACGGCGACCTTCATCAGGGGCCGGACCTACGCCAAGACCGGCAGCGTGTTGAGCGCGACCTGGGACTCCGAGCTGCGCGAGGTCCGGGGTGAGGTCGAGGGCTCTGCGGGCTGGCCCTACACGGTGACGGCCCGGATCGGGCGGGGCCACGACGGACGGATGATCTTCTTCGAGTCCTCCTGCGTCTGCCCGGTCGGTCACGACTGCAAGCACGGGGTGGCCTTGGTGCTCCACGGGCTGGCGAGCCTGGAGAAGCAGGGCCGCGGCTCGGCGTGGCAGGACTCGCTGCGGGGCCTGCTCACGTCCGAGCGAACCACTGAAGGCCCCGAGCAGCCGACGATCGCCGTACTCGTGGAGCCGCTGCAGATCCCCGCCGGCCGCGGCCGGATCGAGCGCCGGCTCGCCGCGCGGCCGGTGCTGCCGGGCAAGAACGGCGGCTGGGCCAAGGGCGGTGTGTCGTGGCAGTCGCTGTCGACGCCGTGGTGGGGGCGCACGCAGCCGCGGCAGGACCGCATCGAGCTGCTCCGCGAGCTGGCGGCGCTGGATGTGCACGGCGGCGCGGGTTACTACGGAACCAACCCGCCGCTCTACCTCGACTCGCTCTCGCCCCGGCTGTGGTCGCTCCTGGCGCAGGCGCGCGAGCTCGGAGTCCCGCTGCTCGCCGGGCACCGGGGCGGGCTCGCGGTGCACGTGGACACCGAGACCGCGGCGTTCACCGTCGACGTCGACCGTGACGGCGGCGATCTGGTGCTGCGGCCCAAGGTGATGCTGGCCGACGAGGAGCTCGACCTGCGCACCGCGGTGCTGCTCGGCCAGCCGGCACACGGTCTGGCCTGGTGGACCGAGGGTGCGACCCATCGGCTGCGGCTGACGCCCTTCGCCGAGCCCGTGCCGGCCGCGCTGATGGGACTGTTGGACAAGCCGGAGCTGGCGATCCCGGCCGAGGACGAGGACCTGTTCGTCCGCGACTACCTCGGCCCGCTGACCGAGCAGGCGCACCTGGTGGTCAGGGACCCGACGATCGAGTTGCCGGAGCCGGGGCCGCCGGTGTTGGTGCTGGAGCTGACGCCGGCGTCCGACACCGGACTCGAGCTGCGCTGGCGCTGGCGCTACTCGTT
>JAVEEJ010000110.1 GCA_030840515.1 Frankiaceae bacterium
AGCGCCTCAGCAGGACCACCCTCGAACCGCCCGCCCCACAGGCTGGTTCGCTCCGTCATGCGGGGTTGTCGCCGAGACGGATGTCGCGGGCAGCGGCGATCTTGCTGGGCATGCCCCACAGCTCGACGAAGCCCTTGGCCAGTGACTGGTCGAAGGTGTCGCCTTCGTCGTACGTGGCAAGCGAGAAGTCGTAGAGCGACGCGTCGCTGCGCCGGCCGCTGACCGTGCACGTGCCGGCGTGCAGCGTCAGCCTTATGTCGCCGGAGACGTTGCGCGAGGCGCTCTCGATGAAGGCGTCGAGCGAGCGCTTGAGCGGCGAGAACCAGAGCCCGTCGTACACGAGCTCTGTCCAGCGCTGCTCGACCGACCGCTTGAAGCGCGCGAGGTCGCGTTCGACGGTGAGGTTCTCCAGCTCCTGGTGCGCCGTGATGAGCACCTGCGCGCCGGGCACCTCGTAGACCTCACGGCTCTTGATGCCGACGAGCCGGTCCTCGACCATGTCCAAGCGGCCCACGCCCTGCGCACCGGCGCGGGCGTTCAGCTCGGTGATGGCCTCGAGGACGGTGACCTTCTTGCCGTCGATCGCGATCGGCACACCGTGCTCGAAGGAGAGCACGAGCTCGTCGGGACCGGGGCTCTTCGTCGGGTCGGAGGTGTAGTCGTAGACGTCCTCGATCGGCCCGTTCCAGGGGTCCTCGAGGAAGCCGGTCTCGACCGCGCGGCCCCAGACGTTCTGGTCGATGGAGTACGGCGACTTCTTGTTGACGTCGATCGGCAGGCCTTTGTCCTCCGCGAACGCGATCGCCTTGTCACGGGTCATGCCGGAGTCGCGCACCGGCGCCGAGACCTTGAGGTCGGGCGCCAGCGCTCCGATGCCTACCTCGAACCGCACCTGGTCGTTGCCCTTGCCGGTGCAACCGTGCGCGATGGTGCTCGCGCCGTGGTCGCGGGCGGCCTTCACCATGTGCTGGACGATGAGCGGCCGGGACAGCGCCGAGACGAGCGGGTAGCGACCCATGTAGAGGGCGTTGGCCTTCAGCGCCGGCAAGCAGTACTCGTCGGCGTACTCGTCCTTGGCATCGACGACGACCGCCTCGACTGCGCCGCAGTCGAGGGCCCGCTGCCGGATCACCTCGAGGTCCTCGCCGCCCTGGCCGACATCGGCGGCGACGGCGACGACCTCCATGCCGGTCTCCGCGGCGATCCAGCCGATCGCCACGGAGGTGTCGAGCCCTCCGGAGTACGCGAGGACGACGCGGTCAGTCACTGGAAGTCTCCTTGGTGTCGACCCTCGGCCAGGCGCAGCAGCCGCGCGGCGAGGGCGTCGGCGGGACCGGCCTTGGCGGGCGGCTGCCGGGTGATGAGCAGAACGGTGTCGTCGCCTGCGACGGTGCCCGCGACCTCGGGCAGCCCGGCACGGTCGAGCGCTGATCCGAGCAGCTGCGCTCCGCCGGGCGGTGTGCGCAGGACGATCAGCCCCCCGGTCGCCTCGGCTCCGATGAGGAGCTCCTCGAGCAGGCGGGCCAGTCGGGCATCAACGCTCTCCGCTGTGCCCTTGCGCGGCTGGCCCTCTGGCGCGACGGCGTAGGTCATGCCGGCCGGTGTGCGGACCTTCACCGCGCCGAGCTCGTCGAGATCGCGCGAGAGCGTGGCTTGCGTCACCTCGACTCCCGACGCAGCAAGCAGCCGGCCGAGCTCGGTCTGGCTCGACACGGGGCTCGCCTCGAGGAGCTCGACGATCCGCGCCTGCCGGGCCGCCTTCGTCAGCGGGACGAGGGGCACGACGGCAGGTGTCGATCGGCGTGGGGAAGCCATGTCTCAGCCCTGTTCCAACAACCAGGTCAGCAGCGCCTTCTGCGCGTGCAGCCGGTTCTCGGCCTCATCCCAGACCGCGGACTGCGGACCGTCGATGACGGCAGCGGCGATCTCCTCGCCGCGGTGGGCCGGCAGGCAGTGGAGCACGACGGCATCCGGCGCGGCCGCGGCGAGGGCGGCCTCGTCGAGGGCGTACGGACCGAGATCACGTCGACGCTCGGCCTCGCCGGCCATCCCCATCGAGACCCAGACATCGGTGCACAGCACGTCGGCGCCATCGGCAGCTGCGTGGGCGTCCGAGGTCACGACGATCTCGGTGCCGTACGTCTTCGCCCGGCGTACGACGTCGTCGTCTGGCAGGTAGCCGGTCGGTGCGCCGATGCGGACGTTCATGCCGGCCATGGCGGCGCCGAGGAGGTACGAGTGCGCCATGTTGTTGGCACCGTCGCCGAGGTAGGTCAGCGTCAGGCCCTGGGTCGCGCCCTTGCGCTCGCGGACCGTCTGCAGGTCGGCCAGGATCTGGCACGGGTGGTAGCCGTCGGTCAGCGCGTTGACGACGGGAACGCTGCTCGCCGCCGCGAGGTCGCGAATGCGGTCGTCGCCGAAGGTGCGGATCACGATGGCGCTGACGTAGCGCGACAGCACCCGCGCGGTGTCCTCGATGGTCTCGCCACGGCCCAGCTGCGTCGTACCGGCATCGATGATGACCGGGTGCGCGCCGAGCTCGGCGATGCCGACCTCGAACGACAGACGCGTGCGGGTGCTGGGCTTCTCGAACACCACGGCGATCGACTTGCCCTGCAGCGGGGTTGGGCCGCCGTAGCGCTTTGCCTTGAGCTCGGCCGCGAGGTCGAGGACCTGCGACTGCTCGACGGGCGTCAGGTCGTCGTCGGC
>JAVEEJ010000179.1 GCA_030840515.1 Frankiaceae bacterium
AGCGCGTTGGGGCTCGCGTACTCCACCAGCCCCTCCCGGTCGAGCCGCACCAGGCCGTCACCGACCCGCGGGGCCGCGTCGTGGTCCACCTGCTCCCCCGGAAACGGGAACCGCCCCTCGCTCACCATCTGGGCGAGGTCGGTCGCGCTCTGCAGGTAGGTCAGCTCGAGCCGGCTCGGGCTGCGTGCGGCCGCGAGGTTGGTGTCACGCGCGATCACCGCGATGGTGCGGCCGTTGCGGACGACGGGGATGGTCTCCTCGCGAACCGGCACGTCCTTCCACCACAGCGGGTCGCCCTCGGTCACGATGCGCCCGTCAGCCCACGCCACGTCGATCTGCGCCCGCTGACCACGGCGGATGATCCGCCCGACCTGGTCCTCGGGCAGGCAAGTCGGGCCGGTCGTGGGCCGCAGCTGAGCGAGGGCGATGAAGCCGTCGTCCTCACGCGTGCGCGCCCAGAGCACGAGGTCCGCGAACGACAGGTCCGCGAGCAGCTGCCAGTCCGCGACGAGAGCGTGCAGCCAGTCGAGGTCGTCCTCGGTCAACGACGTCGTACTCGTCGCCAACGCCGTCAGGCTGCCCACCCCCGGAGGGTAGCCAGGCGCTGCTGCCAGGATGCGGCGCATGGGCCGCACTGCAGACCTGGTCGCGCGTGACCTGGCAGCCGTCTGGCACCCCTTCACCCAGCACGCGGTGTGGGAGGCCGACGACCCGCTGGTCATCGAGCGGGCCGAGGGCATGCACCTGTGGGACACGGACGGCCGGCGCTACCTCGACGGCGTCTCGTCGTTGTGGGTGACCGTCCACGGCCACCGCGAGCCGACGATCGACGAGGCGATCCGGGCGCAGCTGTCGAAGCTGGACCACTCGACGTTCCTGGGCCTCACGCACGAGCCGGGGATCGAGCTCGCCGAGCTGCTGCTCGCCTCCGCACCACCTGGCCTGTCCAAGGTGTTCTTCGCCGGTGACGGGTCGTCGGCGGCGGAGGCGGCGATCAAGATGGCCTACCAGGCGGCGGCGCAGCGCGGCGAGCACCGGCCGCTCTACGTCTCGGTGCAGGAGGGCTACCACGGCGACACGCTCGGCGCCGTCTCCGTCGGCGGCATCGACCTTTTCCACGCGACCTACAAGCCGATCCTGCTCGAGACCCGCCAGGTCTCCTCCCCCGGTGCCCGCAAGCCTGACCAGTCGCCTGCCGCGCGCGCGGCCGAGGTGGTCGAGGAGCTGCGGCTGCTGTTGGCGCGTGACGGCGCCCGGGTGTCCGCGGTCGTGGTCGAGCCGATGGTGCAGGCAGCCGGAGGGATGCTCACGCACGACGCCGCGTTCATGCGTGGGGTGCGGAGTCTCTGTGACGAGTACGGCGTCCTGATGGTCGCCGACGAAGTCGCCACCGGCATCGGCGCAACCGGACGCATGTGGGCGGTGGAGCACGCGGGCGTCTCGCCTGACCTGCTCGTGCTGGGCAAGCGCGTCACGGGTGGCTATCTGCCGCTGTCCGCCGTACTCGCATCCTCGGACGTGTACGACGCCTTCCTCGGGTCCCCGGCTTCGGGCCGGACCTTCTTCCACGGCCACACCTACACCGCGAACCCGCTCGCTTGCGCTGCGGCGATCGCCAACCTTCGGCTGATGGAGTCGCGCGGCACGGTGGCGCGGGCAGCGGCCGTCGGGGAGCGGATGGGCGCCTCGCTCGAGCCTTTGCGGGCGGTTGACGGGCTCGTCGAGGTCCGCCGCATCGGGACGATGACGGGGATCGAGGTGCACCCCCGCGGTGAGCGGACCGGCTTCCGGATCTGCCGGCTGGCCCGTGACCGCGGCGTCATCGTGCGGCCGCTCGGAGACGTGGTCGTGCTCATGCCGCCGCTGGCGATCGACGACTCCTCGCTCGACGAGCTGGTGGGCGTCGTGAGCGAGTGCGTCGTCGAGGTGGTGGGGTGAGCGACCCGCTGGCCCGGCTGCGCGATCTCGCCGCGGTCCGCGCCGAGTCGGGGATGCGCCGGGTGCTACGACCGCGTCCGGCCGCCGGTGACGGGCTGCTCGACCTGGCGTCCAACGACTACCTCGGGTTGGCGCGTGATCCCAGGGTGGTGGAGGCGGGTGTGTCGGCAGCCCGCGCGTACGGCGCCGGCTCCACCGGCTCGCGGCTGGTCACCGGCTCCCTCGCGCTGCACGACGAGCTGGCCGCGGCGCTCGCTTCGCACACCGGCGCCTCCTGCGGCCTGGTGTTCTCATCCGGATACCTGGCGAACCTGGGTGCCGTCGCTGCGCTGGCTGGGCCTGGCGTCCTCGTCGTCTCCGACGCGCAGAACCACGCCTCGGTCGTGGACGCCTGCCGGCTGTCGCGATCGCGGGTGGTCGTCGTGCCGCACCGGTCCCCCGCCGACGTGGAGGCGGCGTTGTCGTCACGGACGGAGTCGGCCGCGATCGTCGTCACCGACGCCGTGTTCTCCGTCGACGGGGACCTCGCGCCGCTGGCCGATCTGCACGCGGTCGCACGGCGACAGGGTGCTCTGCTCGTTGTGGACGAGGCGCACTCGCTCGGTGTGGTGGGTGACTCCGGACGGGGAGCCGCGCACGCCGCTGGGCTGGCCGGCTGCGCCGATGTCGTCCTCACCCTCACGTTGTCGAAGTCGCTCGGCTCACAGGGGGGCGCCGTACTCGCAGACCCCGCAGTCATCGAGCACCTGACGAACGCCGCCCGCGCGTTCATCTACGACACCGCGCTGGCCCCAGCAGCCGCGGGCGCCGCACTGCGCGCCGTTCAGGTCCTCAGCGAGGAGCCGGACCGGGTCGCGGCGGTGCGGGCGCGTGCGCTCGACCTGCATGCAGCAGTGACAGACGCAGGGTGGCCGTCACTGCGGCCGGACGCGGCGGTTGTCGCCGCGATCGTGGGTGAGCCGGCTGCCGCACTCGCCGCGGCGACCGCGTGCGCAGAGCACGGCGTGCGCGTCGGCTGCTTCCGGCCACCCTCGGTCCCGGATGGCCAGTCGCGGCTGCGACTGACGGCCCGCGCCGACCTCAGTGACGCCGAGGTGGAGCTGGCTCATCTGGCGTTGCGTGCGGCCGCCGCAGTTCCGACCCGATGACGCCGTAGACGTCGGTGTCGACGGTCAGGAACGCATTGAGGATGAGCGCCAGCCCGAGCCCAGCGAAGAAGCCTGCGAAGGCCAGTGATCCGCCGAATATGGATTCGAAGCCGGCGCCGACGCTCGTGCCGAACACGATGCATCCGACGATGACCCACAACGACGCGGCCTTTCGACTCATGTCGCGGATGCTAGCGCTGGC
>JAVEEJ010000199.1 GCA_030840515.1 Frankiaceae bacterium
CGCACATTAAGGCCTGGCTCTGTCAGGGCGACCTTTTCAGCGAAGCCCCACTCGTCCTGACGCGTTCAGATGGCTCGGGGCGGGTGACCGCGGATGTGGTTCGCGCTCCCGCGCTGTTGGTCACCCACGACTGTGCGCTGGATAAGAAGAGCGCCCGAGGGGTGATGCAGGCGAGCGAGATCACCTTCCTCCCGCTACGCAGGCTGTCGTCTCTCGAAGGCAACAAGCAAAGCATCATCCGACGCAACACCCTCACGCCGTATGACTTCTTATTCGTGGGTGAACTGCCCGGCGACCTCGGAGAGTCGTACGTCAATCTCGGCAGCGCCTCGACCTTCAGCCTGGACTACTTCGCGCCAGCCTTGGTCCTCGAAGACGGAGAGGAAGAAGCGCACCTGACCGCCTCTCGACACGATCACCGGCTCGGCAGGCTCACCTCTGAACAGATGGACCTCTTCCTCGACAAGTGGAATGTTCACTGGACCCGGAGGATTGGGAGTCGGGAGCCGGCCTAAATCACCTCGGGCCGCGCGGACGCCCCGTGGACGTGCCGCGGATTTCAGCGAGATCTCGCGCTTCGATGCCGGCACCGCTCAGCTCGACCCGGAGCTGGTGGATGTGCGGGCCGCCATCACCGGGTCGCTCGAGATCAGGGGATGGCGGAGCGAGCACGTTCAGCTCCAGGTAGAGCCCGGGCTCAGCGCGCACCTGGACCTGCGCCGGTTCGACGTCGTGGTGGCCAACCTCGTCGGCAACGCCCTCAAGTACGGCCAACCCCCTGTTGTGGTGGCGGCGCGGCGGGAAGGCGAGAGCCTGGTGGTCGAGGTGACGGACCAAGGCCCTGGGATCGCCGAGCAAGCGCTGCCGCACCTGTTCGAGCGCTTCTTCAAGGGCGATGCCGCGCGTGCTCGCTCGGATGGAAGCGGATTGGGGCTGGCCATCGCGTTGGAGAACGCACGGCTGCACCGTGGCACCCTCGAGGCCGGCAACCGCCCCGAGGGGGGTGCTGTCTTCCGCTTGACGCTGCCGGGCGTCCCCGAGCCAGGCGCACAGGCTGGACACCCGGATCGCGAGCCGGAGTGATCGATCGCGTTACGCCGTAGCTCCTCGGCCGTTCGTCTCTTAGAGGAGGCCAGGTGAGACGACACGGGGCTGGGCTGATGGCGATGGTGGCGGTGCTCGCCGCCGCCGCGAGCGGGGCTTCAGTTGGGTCAACGGCCACGTCCGTGATCCGCGATGTGCCGGTGGGGCACGGTGTCTCGGCCCCTGGGGCGCAACCCGACACCGAGGTGGAGCCGAGCCTCGCGGCCGATCCCCGCCGCCCCGGGCACGCCGTACTCGCCTTCCAGTCAGGACGGATGGCACAGGGCGCGGGTGCCGCGGCGATCGGCGTGGCGGTGACCTGGGACGCCGGCGCTCACTGGTCGACGCGCGTGCTGCCTCACGTGAGCACCTACAGCGGCGGAGTGTGGCCGCGGGTGAGCGACCCGGTCGTCGCCTTCGGCCTGGACGACGTCGTGCACGTGACCTCGCTCGCTCTCGATGAGAGCAACGACAAGGCCGCGGTGCTCGACTCGGTCAGCCACGACGGCGGCCGCACCTGGTCCGGTCCGTTCACTGTCACGGCCGATCCGTCGGCGAGTGACTCACCCGTCCCCGCCGGTGACGACAAGGAGTGGGTGACCGTCGACACCGGCCGTGGGGACGGCCACCACCCGGGACGGGTCTACGTGACCTGGGGACGGCTGCTCAGCACCGTGGCGGCGTACTCCGACGATGACGGGAGGACGTGGCACGGGCCGTACGTCATCGTCGCTGACTCGATCGTCAGCACGCCGGTGGTGACCAACACCGGCGACTTGCTGGTGTCGTCGTACGCCGTGGTCGGTCCGCTCGTGACGCACTCGGACGACCCTGATCCGACTGCCGACAACGCGGCGCAGGCGCGGATCCAGATCTCACGAGTTGCTGGAGCCGGCCGACTGCCAACGGGCGCACCGCTGGCGTTCGTCACGACCGCCGTCGCGAGCTTCGACTTCCGGCGTCCGGGGATCATCCGTGCGGGCGGCGCGATCCCGATGGTGGCCGACGCCTCCCGGCCGGTTGTGCACGTGCTGTGGGAGGACACCCGCGACGGCGGACTCGGGCTGCTGTCCGCGACCTCGATGGACGGCGGCGCGACCTGGGCAGCACCGCGAAGAGTGGTGCCGGCGTCGAGTACGGCGGAGCGGTGGGCGCCGACAGCCACGTTGGCCCGCGACGGCGTGCTCCGGGTGTCCTTCCGCACCTGGTCACGCGTCGGCGAACTGATCGACACCGGGTACACCGTCTCTCGCGATGACGGCAAGACGTTCAGCCCGCCGATCAGGGTCAATCGCTCGGTGCGCACGGATCACCGTCGGGCTGCCATCGCCGCCGCGACCGGCCAGGCGTTCCTCGGCGACTACGACGGGATCGCGGCCGCAGGCGGAGTCGTGTACGTCACACGCGCGGAAGCGACCGGGCCTAGCGGCGTGCACCAGCGCATCTGGGTCGCTGTGCTGGGGAGCTGAACCAGGCTCAGCCCACCGCGGCTACGACGCCGAGGTGCGGTTCGCCAGGGGTGTGTAGGTGCGGCAGGGCTCGTTGCGCAGGCTCGGGCAAGCAGGCTGTGACGTCGGCACTGCGACACCTGGGACGACCGGCAAGTAGAGCGAGGACGGCATCGTGTTGGAGAAGGCGACCGACACCTTCGCCGTACCCGTCGTCGGCATCGTGCCGTTGAACGACCAGATCGGCTGCGTGCCGTTGGGTGCGGCGACCGTGATCCGGATCCGCGTGCCGGCCCGGTAGGCGTGGCCCTCGTAGTAGAGCGGGATCACGACCTCGACGAACGCGTTCTTCGGCATCGGCCGTGCATCCGCGGCGAGCATGCTCGGGATCGGCTCGAGCAGGGAGCTCGGCTGCTTGAAGATCGTGTTTGACCCAACAGCCAGCTTGCGCTCGCTCGCGCGCAGCCAGCCGTTCTGCACGAAGGTCTCCTTGCCGGCCGCGCTCACCTCGCTGACGGTCGCCAGCAGGTCGACGTCCGGTGTGGACGAGCGCACCCACAGGTGCAGCGACCCGGCGCCGACCACGACCGTGTTCGTCGCCAGCGGCGCCGTCACGTAGGACACCGCCGTGCCGGAGGGGTTCGGCTTCCACCTCCAGTCCCACTGCGACGCGTTGCCCCAAAGCCCGCCGCCGCCCGTGCTGGGGCCGAAGTCGGTGAGCGGCAGCGCCTTCGGGTTGGCGGTGTACCAGTCGATCCCGCTGCCCGCCGGCTTGTCAGCCAGGACGCCCTTGGGCCCGAGGTACCACCGCTTCGCGACGGTCCCCGGAACCGGCAGCGACGGGAAGGACGCCTCGAAGCCTGGGTAGGGATCGCCGGCGGTCGACGTCTGCGTCGGCGACCTGCCCGCGCCGTTGTCGAACAGCACCCGGACCGAGGGAAGCTTCTCGAAGGCAGCCAGCGCCGTGTCGTACGTCGGCATCGCCTGGATCGTGTCGACCGGCAGCGTCGCGATGTCCTCCTGCGGCAGACCCATCGCGCCCTGGAAGATGACCGGCGCGGCCGCCCGCGTGATCGCCGCGTTTTCCGCCGGCGCCTGATGCCCGACGTACAGCGACAGGAAGTCATACCAGCGGTTGTAGGTCTCGGGCGCCAGCGAGTCGATGTGGGGACCGTTGGTGAAGGTGAACCACTTCTTCTTGGTGCCTGTGAAGTGCCGCGCGAGCATCGGGCAGTGCCCGCCGGTCTGCTCGTCCTCGAACTGGCAGGCCATGAACACCGGGACGTTGATCTTGCTGACGAACGTGATCGGGTCGAGCGGGTCCGCGACCGACGGCCGGTAGTGCGCGTTCTCAGCCACCTTCTTCAGCAGATCGGCGGCTTCGGGGTGCAGCACCTGGTTCGCCTTGCACGTCGCGTCGCCCTTCTTGATCTGGTCCTCGGCATAGGGCTGGGTGGCCTTCTTTCCCTGACCAGCCGGCTGCGCCTCCGCCTGACGCTCCTTCGCCCAGTTGACCGCGAACCCGTCGTTGCGGACGCCACCGGGATAGAGCGTCGTCGCGGTCGCGTCGATCACCGACAGCGGCGCGATGGCCTCGAGCGACGGCGGGCGCAGCGCCGCGGTGAACAGCTGGCTGATCCCGCCGTAGGAGATGCCCATCATCCCGACCTTGTGGTCGCGCACCCACGGCTGCCGGGCGATCGTCTCGATGACGTCGTACCCGTCAATGCCCTGCAGAGGCTCGAAGAAGTCGAACGCGCCGCCCGAGCACCCGGTGCCGCGCATGCTGACGTCGACGACGGCGAAGCCCATGAGGTTGGCGAGTACGGCGATCCCACTGGTCGGTCCCGCCGGGTCGGCGTACGCGTAGCCGGAGTACTCGATGAGCGTCGGGTAGGGCGATGCGTAGTCGGGCCCTGCCGGCAGCTGGATCGCGGGCGTCCCCTGCCCGGCCGGAGTGGTCGGGGGCCAGACCGTGTAGGCGAGCTTCGTGCCGTCGCGCGTCGTCAGGTAGCCGTACCCGTGGTCCGGGATCGCCTGCTTGTAGATGGAGGGGTTCCACTGCGTGGGCGCCTCGGAGTGCACCGTGAGCGCACCGGACTGCGGGCCGTGCGGAAGCTGCCGGACGTGGTAGCCGGATCCAGGCGCAACCCCGCGGAAGAGCACGCCGCCCAGGGAGCTGGCTGACTGCACGGCGACCTGGTGGCCGGCGCCGTTGAGCAGCGCCACCTTCGCGCCTGCGGGTAGCCCCGTGGCGTAGACCTGCTTCGCGCTGCCCTTCGCCACGAGCGCGCCAGGAGCCGCGGAGGCGGTCGTCAGCGTGACGAACAGGCCGGCGACGAGCGCCCCGACGGACGCGATCCTCAGCGAGACGGCGTGGTTCCGCACGATGAGCTTCTCCTCCTGGTCAGCCCCCGCGGTCCCCGGCACTCACATCACGGACTACTTCGCGATTCCTCGCGCCGCACCTGTCGGTTGGACGACAGACAAATGCGCGAATACCCGGCAAACTCGTGGCGAACCTGACTGGGGGGAACCTGTCATGCGTGCACGCCTCGGCCTTGCCCTCGCCGCCGTCCTGCTCGGCGGCGGGCTGACGATCTCTGCGTCCGCGAGTACGACGACCACTGACCCGCTCAGCCCCTGGCCCACGGGCCACGAGTGGCCCACGGGTCTCAAGGGACCGTTCCAGCCTGGCCCCATCGAGCATGTCGTCTTCCACGCCGCTGACGGCACCAAGCTCGACGGCGCTGTGCGCCGGCCCATCGTCCCGGCAGGCGTCAAGGTGCCGATCGTGCTCGAGTCGAGCCCCTACTTCGGCACCGCGGACAACAGCGTGGACACCTATGACACGGCGACCGACGCGACCTACTTCCACCCTGGGTTGTTCGTCAGCCGCGGCTTCGCGGTCGCGCGCTTCAACGTGCGCGGCACCGGGGAGAGCGGCGGCTGCCTGGAGCTGTTCGGCAAGAACGAGCAGCGCGACCAGGCGCTCATCGTCCAGAAGCTCGCCGCGATGCCGTGGAGCAACGGTCGGGTCGCGATGATCGGCATCAGCTACCCAGGCACGACGCCGCTCGAGGCCGCCGTGGAGCAGGCGCCCGCGCTCAAGACGATCATCCCGGAGGGGCCGATCAGCGCTGCCTGGCAAGGGCTCGACGCAACCCCCAACGGCGCCAGCGTGACCGGCGGCAGCCTGCTCGCCGGGGTCTACTTCGGCATCGGCAGCGCGCCGCCCGTCGTCTCCAATCCCCAGATGGACCAGACCACGCCGGCTCCGGTGCTCCCCGTCGAGCGCATGTGCCCGACGGTTCTGCGGCACCTCCAGGCGGCCCTCGACCTCGGCCTCAAGGCTGACCGCGACGGCCCCTTCTGGCAGGAGCGCGACCTGTCCCGGCGCTTCGGCAAGGTCAGGGCGGCCGTGCTGTGGGGGCAGAACTACGACGACGACGAGTACTTCTCCGACGACGTGGTGTGGCAGCAGTTCACCCGCGCGCCCAAGCGCCAGATCGCCTCACCCGGCCTGCACACGACGCCCGAGGCCCAAGACCCGACCTTCGTGAGCTACGCGCTCGGCTGGCTCGACTTCTGGCTCAAGGGCCTCGGCCCGGTTCCCGCGGGACTCGGCACAGTCCGGTGGCAGAGCGCCGACGTGATCGAGCCCACGCACCTCATGGCCGAGGTCGGCGACAGTGGGATCAGCGGGGCCTGGCACCAGAGCGCGGCGTGGCCACCGCCGGAGTCGCGCCGCGAGGCGCTCTACTTGTCGGCCGGCACGCTCGCGACGTCGCCAGGGAAGGCCAACACCCCGCTGCTTGCGCTGCCGCGCCCCGATGGGATCACCGCCTCGACCTTCGGGCCGGGCGGCTACACCTACCCGAAGGTCTACCTGTGCGCGGACACGTCGACGCCCGGCGCCGCGTCGTTCGGACGGGTCCTCAGCTCCGAGCTCGTCATCGCGGGCAACCCCGTGGCGATGCTGGCCATGGACAGCGACCAGCCCCAGGGGATGGTCACCGTCGACCTGCTCGACGTGGCACCTGAGGTGTGCAGCCCGATCCCGCACGCGGACACGCCCGGCGCGACCAAGCTCATCACCTTCGGGGCCGCCGACTTGCGCTTCCTGCACGGCAACTTCCTCGCGCAGCCGTTCGCCACGGGGACCACGAAGCAGGTGCGCGTTGACCTGCACTCCGTCGCGCAGAAGGTCCCCGCGGGGCACCGGCTCGTCGTACTCGTCCGCGGCCAGAATCCCGTCAACTACATGGCCGCCGGCGTTCCGGCGAACCTGGTCCTGCACGGGGACCTCGGCGTGGGTTCGAGCCAGATCACGCTTCCGCTCTACAACGGAACGCTGGGTGGCCAGGAGCCGAAGGTGCGCTACCCCGCGCGTCCTTTCCTGCGCTGACGCCAAGCGCTGTCGACGGCGCGATGAATTCGGCCCGGCTGTCGCGTCTACGGTTCTGACCGGCCAGCAGGCCGCAGGACCGAGGAGCAGCGATGCGCATCATTCTCAGTGACTTCATGAGCCTCGACGGGGTCGTGCAGGCGCCGGGTGGCCGTGACGAGGACACCGACGACGGCTTCGCGCACGGCGGCTGGTCCCACCCCTACTTCGACATCGACGCGATGGGGCCGGTCATCGGCGAGGTGATGGCCGCGACCGACGCGCTGCTTTTCGGGCGGCGCACCTGGCAGGGCATGGCGGCCGCGTGGCCCGAGCGGGCGGGTGACTCGTTCGCCGACGCGATGAACGCCATCCCCAAGTACGTCGCCTCTCGGACCCTGAACGAGCAGGACGTGACCTGGGAGAACTCGACGCTGCTGCCCCCCAACGACGCGATCGGCGCGATCCGTGAGCTCCGCGCCGGCGACGGAGGCGGCCTGCAGGTCATGGGCAGCGCGTCGCTCGCCGCACAGCTGGTGGAGCAGGACCTCGTCGACGAGTACCGGCTGATGATCGAGCCGGTCCTGCTCGGCGGTGGCAAGCGGCTCTTCCCGGCCGACGGCAAGCTGCGGGAGCTTGAGCTGGTGTCGACCACGACCGCGGCGACCGGCGTCCTGATCTGCGCCTACCGACACAAGCGCTGATCCACGAGACAGCGTTGACCGAGAGCACGGCGTTGATCCGAGAGCACGGCGTATCCGAGAGCAGACAGCGTTGCTGCCTGCCGGTCGTCGGATCAGTTCGGTTGATGCAGTGAGTGGCCTCGATGGTGTGTCGCGGGCAACAGCCAGTTGCGCTGCCACCAGCGTGCCCACCGCGCGGGGTCTGTGGTGGGGCGCGCGATGAGGAAGCCTTGCGCGTGATCCGCCCCCATGGTGCCGAGCGTCTCCAGTTCGCTGGGCGTCTCGACTCCCTCGGCGGTGACGGTGGCCCCCAGGTCGAACGCCAGCAGGACGAGTGAGGTGATCACAGAGCGGCGCGCGGCGTCGCTGGTCACGCTCGCCACCAGCGAGCGATCGATCTTGATGATGTCGGGACGCAGCTGAAGGACGTGGCTGAGCGAGGCGAAGCCAGCACCTGTGTCATCCACGGCGAGACGGATGCCTCTTTCGCGGAGGGGAGCGAGCGAGGTGGCGATCTCCTCGTAGGTGCTGATGCGCACGTGCTCGGTGATCTCGATGATGAGCCGCTCACATTGCATGTCGGGCTCGAGGAGCCGCCGCACGAATGCCGGATCGGTGAGCAACTCGGGCGTAGCGTTGATCGACAGCAGGCACGCGTCCGGCAGTCCCGGCAGCAGATCGAGGGCCGACATGAAGGTGAGTCGGTCCAGGTCCAGCGCCATGCCGGCTTCGGTCGCCTCCTTGAACCAGACGTCCGGAGGCCGCCCGTCGGGGAAGCGAGCGAGTGCCTCGACACCCGTGAGAACGCCGGTGTTGAGGTCGATGATGGGTTGCAGCGCGATGTCGACAGTCTGGTCGGCGAGCACGCGAGTGACCCGTGCCGCCGCGGCCTCGACCTCACGCGCAGCGACCATCGCGTCGGTCAGAAGCCGGCGGGTTCCGCGGTAGCCCAAGACCCGGCCCTGCTCGTCGTGGATCGCCGCGCTGGAGCCCTGCAGCATCACGACGTGACCGTCGGCGTGCCGCCAGGGCAACTCCAGTGGCCCCGAAGGAAGGGGCGTGCCGCGCTCGTCCAAGTTCTGCTGCACGAGGGCGTAGACCGCTGGAATGGCCTCCGGAACCACGAGGTGCTCGGCGGTCTCGCCCAGTAGCGCGCTCGGCTCGTGCCCGAGGATGTCGCGCACGGCCTCGCTCGAGTAGGTGAGGCGAAACTCCTTGTCGCACTGCCACAGCCAGTCGTTGGACAGCTGCTCGGTAGTGGCCAGGGCCTGGGACTGCAGGTGGAGTTCGCGGCGCGTTCGCACGGACGTCCTGACGAGGGTCCACGTAGCCACGACCGCGAGAACCAGCCAGGTCGCCGCCAGCACCGCCACGAACTTCCGGGCGCCGTCGTGGGTGTTCCGGCGAAGGTCGTCACTCAGCAGGATCAGCGACAGGACGCTCTGGGCGGCGATGAGGGAGATGAACAGCCAGACGGACCGCTTGGACACAGTCCCCTCCTCCGACACCATCCCCGCCGCCAGATGCCGCTATGTGCACCTTAGAACGGTGCATCGGGCTTTGCCACGGGCAACAGGGTGGTCTCGCGGCGCCCCCTCAGCGCTTGCGGCGCAGCCTTCGGTCGCCGAGCACGATGCTGCCGACCAACCACGCACCCCCGACAGCCGCCGCCATGAACAGGAGAAACGCCAGCGCGGGATAGCCCGCGATGCGACTGGATGTCTGCACGTTCATCAGCAGCGCCGCACCGACGATGAGGGCAGCGAGTACGAGGCCCGTGGCGATCCGATTCGCCATGCGGTGCAGGCCGTAGAGCAGCTCCTTCTCGTCAAAGGCGTCGACCTCCAGCTTGAAGCTGCCTGAGGCCAGCACGTCCATGGCCCGGTTCACCCGACCGGGGAGCTGCTCGACGAAGTCCCTGGTCTCCATCGCGGCGTTGAGCAGGCCGGACATGGACGGCCTGACGCCACCGCGCGCCAGCTCCATCGCACGTGCCTGCACGATCTCCACCGGTGCGACGTCCGGGTCGAGGGTGCGCGCCACCATGTCGAGATTGAGCAGTGCCTTGCCCACCATCGACAGCTCCGCCGGCGGCCGCAGCCCCGACGTCCCGCAGGCGCGCGTGATCTCGAGAACCAGTCGCCCGACGTCGAGCTGCCCGAGCGTCGCGGCCCCGTGCCGCTCGACGATCTGCGACACCTCCGCGGTGAACCGGCGCTCGTCGTACTCGTCCAGTCGTTCCGACATCTCGCTGGCCATGCGCGCGACTTCCTCGCCGCGCTGCTCACCGAGCGCGAGCAGCAGACGCGTGAGACGGTCGCGCATCTGCGGGGCGACCTGCGCCACCATGCCGAGGTCGATCAGCCCGAGGCGCCCCTCCGGGGTCAGCAGCACGTTGCCGGGATGCGGATCGGCGTGGAAGAAGCCCTCGATCAAGATCTGGTCCAGGTAGGCGTCGAAGAGGTCGTGGGCCAGCGCGGCGCCGTCGATCTCGAGGCGTGCGAGCGGGGTCATCTCCGTGACCTTGCGTCCGCGCACGCGGTCCATGGTCAACACGCGACTGGACGTGAAGTCGTCGTAGGGCCGTGGCACGACGAGCCGCGTCCGGTTGGCGACGATGCCGCGCAGCCGGACCAGGTTCGCCGCCTCTTTGCGGTAGTCGAGCTCGTCCACGAGTGAGCGCCGGAACCGGGCGAGGAGGTCCACCGCGCCGAAGGCCTGCCCGCCGTCGGTGTGCCGCTCCAGCGCCTCGGCGATCGGCTCCAGCATCTCGAGGTCGTCGAGGACCTGGCGACGAATGCCCGGCCGCTGGACCTTCACGACGACGTCGCGTCCGCCCCGCAGCGTTGCCGCGTGCACCTGCCCCAGCGAGGCCGCAGCCATCGGCGCCTCGTCGATCTCGTCGAAGACCCGGGAGAGCCGAACCCCGAGCTCCTCCTCGATGATCGCCCGGGCGTCGTCGAAGGGGAACGGCTCGAGCCGGTCCTGGAGCCGGGTCAGGCCGTCGATGTAGGACTGGGGCAACAGGTCCGCCCGGGTCGACAGGAGCTGGCCGAGCTTGATGAAGGTCGGGCCCATCCGCTCCAGGTCTGCAGCCAGGCTCTCGCCCTTGGCGAGATCCGCGGCCAGGTCCGGGGGAGCGCTGTCCGGGTCGTCGAGGAACGCGCTCTCCAGGCCCGCACGGTGCACGAGGTCCGACCGTCCGTACTTCAGGAGCAGCCGGGCGATGTCCCGGTAGCGGCCAGGGTGGCGGGCCATCTCGCGCACGATCATGGCGCTGCCCTACCCGCAATCGACCCCTTACCACCGCGTGATGGCCACCCCGGCCAGGAGCGCCCGCCGCTAGTGCGTATGCCGCGGCACCTAGTCACTTTGGGCGGTTGCTGCCGAGTATCCGCAAGTTGATGCTGAATCCGCCGATTGTTGATCGACAGACTGTGCAACTGGGCACGGCCAGGGGTGGTGGTGGAGATCAGCGCCACATCTCACGCCGTGTCGCACGTGGAGGAGCAGGGCGTGGCCTCACCGCTCGACCTGGTGCAGACGCTGCAGCTGGTCGCCGACGCGATCGTGGAGTCGCTCGGCTTCGAGGTCGCCGTCATCAATCTGGTCGAGGACGACTCCCGGATGGTCGTCGCCGCGGTCTCCGGCCCGGATGACGTGCGGGCCACCCTGCTGAACCGCCGCCAAGGTCGTGAAGGCTGGTCGAAGCTGCTCGCCGCGAGCGAGCCCTGGGGCCGGCTTCGCTTCCTCGACCACGCCAGTTCGCCCGAGGACCCGGCGGACATCTTGTCGTGGATCCCGGACATCCCTGTCTCCGACGACCCCAACGCCTGGCATCCGGAGGACGCGCTCTTCGCCCCACTCGAGTCCTCCGATGGCGAGCTGCTCGGCATGCTGTCGGTCGACGTGCCCGTCGACGGCCTGCGTCCCGGCCCGGCCACCCGGCGCGCGCTCGAGGCCTTCGCAGTGACGGCCTCGCTCGCCATCCAGCATGCGGCGCTCGCTGCCGAGAGCCGCCGCGGAGCCCGTCGATTCCAGGCGGTCTTCGACTCCAGCCCGGTCGCCATCGCGCTGCTGGGACCGGACCGGCGCTTCGCGGGCGTCAACGACGCCCTCTGCCGATTCCTCGGCCGTGATCGCGCCGCGCTGGTCGGCCACAACCCCCTGGAGTTCACCCACGCCAGTGACCTGGCCGCCACGCAGCGTCTCGCCGCGTCCAGCTGGTCGCCCATCCCGGCTCCGCGCGGCGCCGGTCCGGCCCCCGTCGAGAAGCGCTACGTGCTGCCTGACGGGTCGATCGTCTGGGGGTTGCTGCACCTCGCCCCGCTGGGCTCCGGCGACGAGCCGGGCCTGGTCATCGCTCAGATCGAGGACATCACCGAGCGCAAGTGGGCGGAGGAGCGGCTGGTACGCCAGGCGCACTTCGACGCCCTCACCGCGCTGCCCAACCGGGCGCAGTCGATGCAGCGCCTGGCCGCGTCACTTGCAGCCGACGCGGAGGCGGGCACCATGACCGCCGCCTTCTTCTGCGACCTCGACCGGCTCAAGCTCGTCAACGACGGCTACGGGCACGCCGTCGGCGACGCCTACATCTGCGAGGTCAGCCGTCGGATCCGGGCGAGCGTGCGCGACTCGGACGTTGTCGGCCGGCTCAGCGGCGACGAGTTCGTCGTCATCCTCGAGGGGCTGCTCACTCCTACTGAGGCGATCGGACTGGCCGGTCGCATCATCGAGACCGTGCGGCAGCCGCTGCAGCTCGGGGGGCTCACCTTCAGTCCGTCCCTGTCGCTCGGCATCGCCTACAGCAGTGGCGCAGAGACGACGGCAGACGAGCTGCTCGCTCAGGCCGACTCGGCGATGTACCGGGCGAAGGTGGAGGACCGGGGAGGCTGGCACGTGTACGACGCCACGCTGCCCAACTCGGCCGCGGCTCAGCTGCGACTGCGCAGCGACATCCCCGACGCGCTCGAGCAGGACCAGTTCGTCCTGCACTACCAGCCGATCGTGCGCCTCGCCGACGGATCGGTCGTGGGTCATGAGGCGCTGCTCCGCTGGGAGCACCCGCGTCGTGGCCTGCTCAACCCGGCCGAGTTCCTCGACGTGATCCTGGACAGCGAGTTCGAGTCGCCGGTCACCGACTGGGTCCTCCGCCAGGCCTGCGCCGACGCGATGCTTCGACCCGTTGGGCTGCGCAAGGTCTCGGTCAACGTCAGCTCGCTGCAGGTCGTGCGCCGTGAGCTGCCGGAGGTCATCGCGCAGTGCCTCAAGACGACTGGTCTTGCTCCCGAGGACCTCGTCCTCGAGGTGACCGAGGATCGTCTCCTGTCGCGCGCCGACGGCGCGGAGCGACTGGCCGCGCTGCACGACCTCGGCGTGCAACTCGCCATCGACGACTTCGGGACCGGGTACGCCGGACTGGGCTACCTGCAGCGGTTCCCGACGCTCGACCTGGTCAAGCTCGACCGCAGCTTCGTCGCCGGCCTGGGCAAGGACCCCATCAGCGAGCACATCGTGCGCTCGATGGTCGAGCTGGCGCGCGGATGCGGACTGGTCCTGGTCATCGAGGGTGTGGAGACCGTTCACCAGGCCCAGCTCCTCGGCGAGCTCGGCGTGGCGCTCGTCCAGGGCTACCTTTTCGGCAGGCCGGCTCCGCTGGGCCGGGCCATGGGCTTCAGCGCGGTCGCCGGCTGAGCCAGCACGTCCGGTGACGCCTCCGGGCGACCTGCGTACCCTTTGGCGAGCCCCCACATCTGGCGGCACCCATCCAAGGCACGGAGCAGCATGACCCTCGACGCCCCCCTCCAGTCGACGAGCCCTGCAGCGGAGCCGCCACCCCCACCTGGGCCTATCCGGCGGGGCCGTGACCTCGTCTGGGGGTCCGTGCGACGGTTCCGCAAGCGCCGTGCCGCGGCGGGCAAGCGCAGCAAGGCGATGCTCGGCCTGCTCGCCGTACTCGCGATCGAGCTGGGCGCCTTCACCTGGGCGGTCACCACGGTGTTCTCCGCGCCGTCGCCGGGCAAGCGGCTCTCGCTCGACGAGCTGACCGCGCTCGCCAAGCAAGGCCGTGTCATCACCGCTCAGCTGCTCGACGCCGATGACCGGGTGACCGGGTTCTTCTCGACCGGGCCGGTGGGGGAGCCCTCCTCGCGGCTGGCGCCCACGAGCCCCGCGGCGGACGGCACCCAGTACGGGCACTACTACGTGGACATCCCGTCGTCCGCACCGCTGACAGCCGACCTCAGCCGCGCGCTGCAAGCCGCCGACGCGAACTTCAGCGTCGACCACCAGGCGGGTAAGCAGAAGCTGCGCCTGGTCACCACGTTCCTGCTGCCGCTGCTGATCCTGGCCACGGTCTTCGCGCTGCTGCTCGCGCCCGGGGGGAAGAAGGGCGGCGCCATCGGCGGCGTCGTCGACTTCTCCCAGGTCCGCGACGGCCGGGTCCGAAGCAAGGGTCCGGCCCTGGTGACCTTCGAGAGCGCGGGCGGGGTAGACGAGGCCGTGGCCGAGCTCCAAGAGGTCGTCGACTACCTCAAGGACCCGACCAAGTACGAGGCGATGGGCGCAGCGCCACCCAAGGGCCTGCTGCTGTTCGGACCTCCCGGCTGCGGCAAGACGCTGCTCGCGAAGGCCGTCGCCGGTGAGGCCGGGGTGCCGTTCTTCTCCGTCGCGGGCGCGGAGTTCGTCGAAGCCCTGGTGGGTGTCGGCGCCGCCCGCGTGCGCGACCTGTTCGCCCGGGTCCGCGCCGCCGCGCCGGCGATCATCTTCATCGACGAGCTCGACGCGGCCGGCCGCAAGCGCGGCGCAGGCGGCTCCACCGGTGGCTCCGACGAGCGCGAGCAGACGCTCAACCAGCTGCTCGTGGAGATGGACGGCTTCGACGCCTCGAAGGGCGTCGTCGTGATCGGCGCGACCAACCGCCCCGACATCCTCGACCCGGCGCTGCGGCGGCCCGGCCGATTCGACCGGCACATCACCATCGAACGGCCCGACGCCGAAGGCAGGCTGCGCATCCTCAAGATCCACGCCGCGGGCAAGCCCATGGCCGACGAGGTCGACCTGCAGCGCATCGCTGAGCGCACGCCGGGCTTCACGGGCGCCGACCTGGCCAACGTGGTCAACGAGGCCGCGCTGCTCACGATCCGCGACCTGCGCAACTCGGTGACGATGCCGGACCTCGAGGAGGCGATCCGGCGTGTGCTCGAAGGGCCGAAGCGGCGAGGCCACTTGATCAGCGACACCGAGAAGGACCGGGTCGCCCACCACGAGGCCGGTCACGTCGTCGTCGCGCTCGCCTTCGGCGAGCCGCAGCCGGTGCAGCGCGTGTCGATCCTCGGCCAGGCGCGCACGATCGCGACCACCGAGCTGCGCGCCGATGACGAGCAGCTGATGCTCACCGAAGGAGA
The DNA here is from genome assembly GCA_030840515.1 of Frankiaceae bacterium. Taxonomy (GTDB): domain Bacteria; phylum Actinomycetota; class Actinomycetes; order JAVEEJ01; family JAVEEJ01; genus JAVEEJ01. The sequence continues at coordinate 15,008 of JAVEEJ010000199.1, forward strand.
GCTGCGGGCGCGGCTGGCGATCCGTCTCGCCGGCCCGGCTGCCGAGCGCGTCGTGTACGGCGACATCTCCACCGGCGTCGAGCGCGACCTCGAGGAGGCCACCTCGATGGCGCGGGACATGGTCGCGCGCTACGGCATGACCGAGGACCTCTCGCTGACTCGGCTGCTCGGGCCCGACAGCGCGGCGTTCCTCGGCGACGACACGCCGTGGGGTGACATCGCGGAGGAGACCAAGGCAGCGGCGGACGCGGCGATCCGCAAGCTCATCACCGAGGCCGTCACCACGGCGACCGTCGTACTCGAGAAGCACCGCCCTGTTCTCGAGCACATCGCCGTGCAGCTGCGCGAGCACGAGACGGTCGAGGGCGAGCCGCTGCGCCGCCTCATCGACGACGCCAACAAGCTCATGAAGACCCGGCCCTCCACCAACGGGCGGAGCGCGTCGCGAACGGCACTCACCCGTCCGAAGGCCACCGCGCGCGCCGCGAAGGCGCAGGCCGGTCCCAGCTGAGATGGGGCGGGCGGATCCTTTCGCACGAGTACGGCGCACTGCGCTCGCTCTGCCTGAGGTGTCCGAGCGGCTGAGCCACGGTGCCCCGAGCTTCTTCATCCGCGGGTCTAAGTGCTTCGTGATGTGCATGAACAACCACCATGAAGACGCTCGCATCGCGCTGTGGTGCGCGGCGCCGGAGGGCGCCCAGGAGGAGCTGGTCGCCGACGACCCGGACAGCTACTTCCGGCCGCCCTACGTCGGTCACCGCGGCTGGGTGGGGGTCCGGCTGGACCGCGACCTGCCGGACGCCGAGGTCGACGCGACTGTGCTCGCCGGCTACCGCGCGATCGCGCCGAAGCGGTTGCTGGCCCAGCTCGACGGATGACCACCGAACCGGTCGTCGTCGGTGCGGCCATCGTGCGCGACGGACGGCTGCTCGTGGCGCAGCGTGCCTACCCCGAGGAGCTGGCGGGGCGCTGGGAGCTGCCCGGTGGCAAGGTCGAGCCGGAGGAGACCGAGGTCGCCGCGCTGATCCGGGAGTGCCGTGAGGAGCTCGGCGTGGACGTGGTCGTGGGCGAGCGTGTGGGTCGCGACCATGCCATCGAGGGCGGGTTCCTGCTCCGGCTATATGCGGCGACCACCACGGGGGATCCGGTCGCGCACGAGCATCAGTCCCTTGCCTGGGTCGGTGCGGCGGAGCTCGACACCGTGGCCTGGCTGCCAGGGGACCGGCCGCTGGTCCCTGCGCTTGTAGCCCTGCTCGTCGGTGGTCCCCACAGCCACTGAGCCTGTGGACAACTCGGGCAGCCGGGCCCCTCCGGCGGCCAGGATCTCTGAAGCCCACCGCTGATGGAGGTCCCAGTGAGCATCGCCGTCGACCCCGACGAGCTGCGCAGCGGCTCCGGCCAGTGGATCGCCCTGTCGGGTGAGGGCGCGCGGGTGCGCGCCGCCCTCGAGCTTGCGGTCGCCGAGGCCGCCACGAGTGCGGGCCATCCCGCGGTCGGCGACGAGCTCGGCAGGTTCTGGTCGCGATGGGGGAGCGCGCTTGCCGCACGTGTCTCCGACCTCGACCTGCTGGGACAGCTGCTCGACGCGAGCGGCGGTGCCTACGGCTCGGTGGAGACCTGCCTGAGCCGGAGCATCCGATGATTCCCACGGATGGTGGCGGGTTCGACCTGTCCACCCCACTCGGGGACCCGGCCGGACTGCGGTCGGCCGCCGCGCGCATGGCCGCCGCCGGTGCCGAGTCGGGGCGGCTGGCACACCGCTCCGGTGCTCTGCTGGGCAAGGCGACTGCCCGGTGGCGCGGCGCCGCGGCTGAGGCTTTCGCCTCGGTCGCGGGGCTGGTCGGCGTACGTCTTGGCTCGCTCGAGCAGGCCGGCGAAGGTGCGGCCCGCGCGCTGCACCGCTATGCCAGCGCCCTCGAGGCAGCTCAGCTGCGCATGCGGGACCTGCAGCGGCAGTGGAGGCAGGTCATCCAGGAGGCCGACGTGGAGCGGCGCCGGCTGGCTGCGGGACTGCCGCCCGGACCGTTCGAGCCGTGGGAGCTGCTCAGCCGCGGGCAGGCGCGACTCGGAAACGCGGCGGACGACATCCGGCGTGAGCTCGAAGCCGCGGCCCGCGCCGCGGCTGCCGGGATCTCCCGCTGGGCCTCGGCCGGGCTGGTCGGAGCGGCTGGAGCCTCGCCGGCGGCGCTGGCGCGGCAGGCGTGGAGAGAGGGGTGGGGAGCCTGGAGCTCGCTGCCCGCGAAGCTGCTGCAGAAGCTCAACGGGCTGCGCGGCGGGATCGCGGCCTACGGCCGGCTCAGCCTCTACGCCGAGTGGGCATCGGGTCTGGCGAGCCGCGTCAGCGCGGCGGAGAGCGCGCTCGCTGCGGAGGTCGGTGCCCTCGGCGAGACCGAGTCGCTGAGCGCGCTCAACGCGTGGATGCGCTTCCAGGAGACGACGTCGGCGGCCGACAAGCTGCTCGCCGAGGCGCAACCGGTCGCGGCGTTCGGCGATGCCGCATCTCCGGCCATGTCAGCGGTGAGCAGGGTCGCGCTGCCGCTGGCCATCGCCGGCGACGTCGCGACCATCATCAAGCCTGGTGACGAGCAGGGCGCACACGCAACCACCACCCGTGTGATGGCCGGGGCCAACCTGGCGGCCAGCGGAACCCTGCTGGCCGCGGGTGCCGGGGTGCTCACCCTGACTCCGCCCGGAGCGATCATCGTCGGCGGGGTGCTCGTGGGCACCGCGGTCTACGCGGTGGGAGACCTGGTCTACGAGCACCGCGAGGAGATCGGCCACGCGCTGGAGACGGCCGGCGGCTGGGTGGTCGACGAGGTCGAGACCGCCGGACGGGAGATCGAGGATGTCGCCTCGACGGTCGCTGACGGCGTGGGCGACGCAGCCGATGCCGTCGGTGATGGCTTGAGCAGCGCCAAGGACACCGTGGTGGGCTGGTTCGACTGACCACCTTGGGGTGGTGGCACTAGTCCGTTTGGTCGGTTTGTGGGCCATATCTGCGCGAACCCATAGCCGCGGCCCCGGCTGGTGCCTAGCGTCCTACGGGTGACGGATCAGACCCTGGGAATGGCCACCGCCGACCTCGTGCTCGGCCTCGTCCTCGTGCTCGTCGGCCTCCGCTTCGGAGCCCGCGCGATGCCGCGCAGTCCCATGCTCGGGATCGCCATCCCGAGCGCGATGGAGAGCGACGAGGCCTGGCTCGCCGGTCACGAGGCCGCAGCCGCGCCCGTGGTCCAGGGCGGCGCGCTCGGCATGCTCGGTGCCCTCGGCGCGGTCGCGGCCTCGGCGGGCTGGGGCGGCTGGATCGCCTGTGGGGTGTTCGCCGCGGTGCTCGGACACGTCTTCGGCGGGATCCTGCTGTGCGACAAGGCGGCCAAGGCGACCGTCCCCGCTACTGACTGAGCACCGCTCGTCGTCGTACTCGCTCGATTCGGGTCCTGACCGCTTCCGCCCGTAGACTCGGCGCAGCCGTGCCCCGCTCGGCGCCTTCCCCTGCCGAGATCTGAGGTTCCCCTATGTCCCGCCCCGCCGCCGCTGGCATGAAGCGACGCAGCGACCTGCGCAACGTGGCGATCATCGCCCACGTCGACCACGGCAAGACCACGCTGGTCGACGCGATGCTCTGGCAGTCGGGGGCCTTCTCCACGCACCAGGCGGAAGAGGGCTCGGTCAACGAGCGGGTCATGGACTCGATGGACCTCGAGCGCGAGAAGGGCATCACGATCCTCGCGAAGAACACCGCGGTGAAGCACGGCGACCTCACGATCAACATCATCGACACCCCGGGCCACGCGGACTTCGGCGGTGAGGTCGAGCGCGG
>JAVEEJ010000028.1 GCA_030840515.1 Frankiaceae bacterium
CGACCGGTGAGGTCGTGGGCTGCTTCGCGCTGACTGAGCCCGACCACGGGTCCGACCCAGCGTCGTTGACGTCGCGCGCTGAGCGCACCGCAACGGGCTGGCGCATCAGCGGTCGCAAGATCTTCATCACCAACGGCACCATCGCCGGGCTCGCGCTGGTGATGGCACGCAGCGGAGGCCCTGGGGCTCGGGGCGTCAGTGCGTTCCTCGTGCCCACCGACACTGCCGGGTTCGAAGCCCGTCCCGTTCACGGCAAGCTCGGGTTGCGTTCCTGCGACACGGCGGAGCTCTTCCTTGACGGCGTCGAGGTCGGCGACGATGCGCTGCTCGGCGGCGAAGAGGGCACGGGGATCAAGGTCGCGCTGTCCTCCCTGGATGACGGGCGCATGTCGTTGTCCGCGTCGTGCACCGGCATCGCGCAGGCCGCGCTCGACGTGATGGTCGCCTACACCACAAGCCGCAAGCAGTTCGGCAAGCCGATCGCCGGACACCAGCTGGTGCAGGAGCTCATCGCCGACACCTCTGTTGATGTGGAGGCCGCCCGGATGCTGACCTGGCGGGTGGCTGATCTGAAGGCACGCGCCCTGCCCTACACGCTGGCGGCCTCGCAGGCGAAGCTGTTCGCCTCGGAGGCGTCGGTGCGGGCGGCGAACGCCTGCGTGCAGGCGCACGGGGGATACGGGTACGTCGACGAGTACCCGGCCGGGAAGCTGCTGCGGGATGCGCGGGTGTCGACGCTCTATGAAGGCACGAGCCAGATCCAGAAGCTGCTCATCGGCCGGGCCTTGACCGGCATCTCCGCCTTCAGCTGACGGATGCCCCTTGGGCCGCCTCGAGCATCGCCTCGCGCGGCGTCGGTGGCGGGAAGGGCGGCACCCAGCCGTCGGCGCGGATGGCGGCCAGGGCCTCCGCACCCGTGGCGAGCGCCTGCTCCGGGGTGACGAGCAGGTTGGCCGCCCCGAGCATCGCGTCGAAGGCGACGCGGTCGCGCATCGCCGCGTTGAACAGGTCTCGCCAGTCGAGGGCGTGCCGGGCGGGGGCCTCGGCGGGCTCGCCGTAGAGGGCGGCGCGCCAGCGCCCACGCGTGGCCACGTCGAGCGCGACCGCGTTGGTGAACCAGGGCAGCACGTCGACGTCGTGGCTGGCGTCGTAATCGAGCGCCACGTCACCCATGTCGGAATGCGTCTGGAGCGCATCGCGCAGCCGCACCGCCATGCCGCTCGCGAACGAGACCCCACGGCCGAAGCTGGGGTTGGTGATGCACACGCTGTCCCCGACCTGCACCAGGCCGAGGACCCCGGGCTTGCCGTCCACCACGAGCCTGCAGAGCCGGTTCACCAGGCCGGCCATCACATGGACTCCGCTGATCGGAGAGCTGAGCTCAGGGTCGATGTGCCGGCCCACAGGAGTGCGCCGGGCGACGGTCTCGAAGACGTCTGCGTCGCGCACCGCGCGCATCGGCTCGTCGTCGTCCTCGAGCTGGAGCGAGATCGAGAAGGTCGCCCCCTCGCCTTGGAAAGCGACAGCGGCCATGTAGCCGAGGTCCGCGGCCTCGCCGAAGCCGCGCTGCATCATCGGCTCGGGAAGCCCGTCGTGCACGGCGTAGAACCGCGTGTAGTACATGTTGCCGCAGGGCGCCTGGGCGCCCTCGTCGACCAGTCCGCCCGCCGCCGTGACCCACTGCGCGAACCTGCTCCGCCGCCCGGTGGCGTCCACGACAAGGTCGGCCCGCAGCTCGCCGGCATCCGTGCCGACGCCGACCACGGTGGGCGGCGCCGCGTCATCGCTCGTCAGGAGTCCCCGCACGGAGCTGCGGACGAGGGTGACCCCCGGCTCACGGGCGAGCGCCCTCGCCAGGACCGCGTCGAAGACGTTCCGGCGGCACGACAGCGTCACGCAGTCGGCCATCTCCGGCCGGGGTTGGCGATCGGAGATCCACGGGGGGAAGTAGTCGGCGCCGTACGCCTTGGCGCCCTCATCCATGAGCTGCTGCTGAACGTCGGGGGCCACGTCGCGCAGGTTGTGCACGAAGCGGGCGAGATAGGAGTGGGACTGGAAGGCCTGCGGTGCACCTGGACGCTGCTCGCTCTGGACGTCGTCGCGCTCGACCAGTGTGACCTTGTGGCCGGCCCGGGCAAGCGTGAGCGCGGCGAACATGCCGGCGGCAGAGCCCCCGACCACCACCACCGACCGCGTCACCACTGGAACGTAGCCCAGAGCAGACGGGGCGGAAGCGAATGCGCCGGTGCGGCGTTAGCGTCCAAGGCAGGAGAGGATCAGCGCATGGCAATGGGTGGGCCGGGCGGCAACTGGCAGATGATGCGCGGGTTCATGCGCGACCCCTCGGTGAGCCGTCAGAAGCTCAAGCCCGGGACCGTCAGGCGGGTCGCTGCGTTCGCCAAGCCCTACAAGCGCGAGCTGCGCTGGTTCCTCCTCTTCGTGCTCATCGACGCGGTGCTGGGTGTGATCCCGCCGCGTCTCACCGGTGCCTTGATCGACCAGGGTCTGGTGCCCAAGGACAAGCGGGTCGTGCTCACCCTCGCCGGTGTTGTCGCGCTCATTGCGGTCGTCGACGCCGGCATCGGGCTGGTGATGCGGTGGTACTCCGCGCGCATCGGAGAAGGCCTGATCTACGACCTGCGCTCAGCCGTGTTCTCCCACGTTCAGCGGCAGCCGATCGCCTTCTTCACCCGCACCCAGACCGGGGCCCTGATCAGCCGGATCAACAGTGACGTCATCGGCGCTCAACAGGCCTTCACGGGCACGCTGTCCGGCGTCATCAGCAACCTGCTCACGGTCGTCCTCACGCTCGTGTCCATGCTGCTGCTGTCCTGGCAGATCACCCTGCTGGCGCTGGTGGTCGCGCCCTTCTTCGTCATCCCGGCCAAGCTGATGGCTCCTCGACTGCAGTCCATGACGCGCGAGTCCTACTCGCTGAACGCCGAGATGAGCACCACGATGACCGAGCGGTTCGGCGTCGCCGGCGCGCTCCTGGTGAAGCTCTTCGGCCGGCTGCCCGACGAGGAGCGCGAGTTCCGCCAGCGGGCGCGCCGGGTCGCGGACATCGGCATCAAGCAGGCGATGTACGTCCGGATCCTGTTCACGGCTCTCACTCTGGTCGCAGCTCTGGCCACCGCGGTCGTCTACGGCGTCGGCGGTCTCCTTGTGGTGTCGGGGACCGTGACAGTCGGCACCATCGTGGCGATGACTGCCTATCTGGCGCGGCTCTACGGGCCTCTGACCCAGTTGTCCAACGTGCAGGTCGACGTGATGACGGCGCTGGTGTCGTTCGAGCGCGTCTTCGAGGTGCTCGACCTGGCGCCCTCCATCGACGACGCACCCGACGCTGTCTCGCTCGAGGTCACCGGTCCCGTGCCGGTCGAGCTGGTTGACGTGCACTTCCGCTATCCCACCGCGGCCGAGGTCTCACTGGCCTCGCTCGAGTCAGTCGCCGTACTCGACTCCCGTCCCGAGCAGCAGGTGCTGCAGGGCGTGTCGTTCCGCGCGGAGGCGGGGGAGATGGTCGCGCTCGTCGGTCCTTCCGGCGCGGGCAAGACGACGATCACCTCGTTGCTGACCCGGATGTACGACGTGCAGCAGGGCTCGGTGCGGGTGAACGGGTACGACGTGCGCGAGGTCACCCTCGGCTCCCTGCGATCCGCCGTGGGTGTTGTGACACAGGACGCGCACATGTTCCACGACAGCGTGCGGGCCAACCTGATGTACGCCAGGCCCGAGGCGTCGGACGCCCAGCTCTGGGACGCCCTCGACCAGGCGCAGATCGGCGACCTGGTCCGGTCGCTGCCCGACCAGCTCGACACCGTGGTGGGGGAGCGCGGCTACCGGCTCTCCGGCGGTGAGAAGCAGCGCCTGGCGATCGCCCGGCTGCTGCTCAAGGCCCCCGCTGTCGTCGTACTCGACGAAGCCACCGCGCACCTCGACAGCGAGTCCGAGGCCGCGGTCCAGCGCGCGCTTGCCACCGCTCTCGTCGGCCGGACCTCGATCGTCATCGCGCACCGGCTCTCGACCGTGCGCGACGCCGATCAGATCCTCGTCATCGATGACGGACGGGTGGTGCAGCGCGGGACGCACCAGGAGCTGCTGGAGTCCGGGGGGCTCTACTCCGAGCTCTACCTGACCCAGTTCGCCACTCAGGAACCCGTCGAGGGCGGCCATGCGTACGCGGAGCCGGTGGACTGAGGCTCCCGAGGACAGCGTGCCGTCACAGATCTGACCACGCTCCGTGTCCTGACGGGGGTTGATTCGGGTGGTTGCCCACGGTTGGCGTCGCGCATCGGTCACACAAGGTCATCCGTGCGCTGCGTGAGTTACGACGAGACGTCGACTTCCACCGAGAAGCCGGGAAATGGTGCGCGATCTGACGATGGCTTATCCGACATGGTCATCTAAGGGTCACGAGGAGCCATGGCCGAAAATGAGCGGCAAGGCATGC
>JAVEEJ010000222.1 GCA_030840515.1 Frankiaceae bacterium
CAGGTCGTACTTCGCGGCCAGGGCCTTGACCCGCTCGGCGATCTGCGGGTAGCGGTTGCTCGGCAGGTCAGGGAACAGGTGGTGCTCGATCTGGAACCCGAGCGAGCCCGACAGGATGTGCAGCAGCCGGCCACCGTTGAAGTTCGCCGAGCCGAGCAGCTGGCGCAGGTACCACTCCGGCTTGGTCTCGCCCTCGAGCTGCTCCTCCTCGAACTTCTCGGCGCCATCGGGGAAGTGGCCGCAGAAGATGATGAGGTAGGACCACAGGTTGCGGATGACGTTGGCCGTCGCGTTCGCCGTCAAGGTCGAGACGAACTGCGGACCGCTCAACAGCGGGAACAGCACGTAGTCCTTGCCGACCTGCCTGCGCATCTTCCGGCCCATCGAGCGCAGCTGCGCCTTGAGCTCCGCAGGGTCCTTCTGGCCCTTGCGGATCGCCCGGATGTCCAAGTCGTGCAGCGCGACGCCCCACTCGAAGAAGAGCGCGAGCAGCGCGTTGTAGACCGGCTGCCCGAGGTTGACCGGGTGCCAGCGCTGCTCGGGGGTCACGCGCAAGATGTTGTAGCCGACGTCGCTGTCCTTGCCGATGACGTTCGTGTACGTGTGGTGCACGAAGTTGTGCGAGTGCTTCCACGCATCGGCGGCGCACATGGTGTCCCACTCCCACGTCGAGGAGTGGATCTCCGGGTCGTTCATCCAGTCCCACTGGCCGTGCATGACGTTGTGGCCGATCTCCATGTTCTCGAGGATCTTGGCCGTCGCCAGCATCAGCGTCCCGGCCACCCAGGCCGGCGGGAACGAGCTCGCCATCAACGTGACCCGCGAGGCCACCGCGAGCTTGCGCTGGAAAGCGATGAGCCTGCGGATGTACGCCGCGTCGTCCTCGCCGCGCGAGCTCTCGATCTCGCGGCGGATCGAGTCGAGCTCGTCGCCGAGCGCCTGCACGTCGGCTTCGGTCAGGTGCGCGAAGGTCGCAGCGTCCTTGATGGCCATGGAAACCCCTTAGATGTCGAGGATGCAGTCGCCCGCAGCCGCGGTGACGCAGGTCTGGATGCGCTGGCCTTCGACGTACTCGTGGCCATCTCGCAGGTCTTTCACGCGGCCCTTCTTCAAAGGCACGACACAGGTGTGGCAGATCCCCATCCGGCAGCCGAACGGCATGTTGACGCCGGCCGCTTCACCGCCTTCGAGCAGCGTGGTGGCGCCGTCGAGGTCGGCCTCCTTCAACGTCCCGAATGTGACGTGCCCACCGGAGGCCGAGGAGGAGAGCTCGGTCGAGAAGCGCTCGATGTGCAGCCGCTCGGTCAGTCCCGCTTCACGCCACTTGCGCTCTGCGGACTTCAGCATCGGCGCCGGCCCGCAGATCCAGGCCTCGCGCTCGCGCCAGTCCGGGACTGCCGAGGTCAACCGCTCGACATCGAGCAGACCGCTCTCGGCATCGATGTTCGTCAGGAGCGAGTACGACGGGTGCGCCTCACCGAGTGCCTCGAGCTCGCTGCCGAAGATGACCGAGTCGCGCGTCGGGGCGGAGTGCACGTGCGCGACGTCAGGCATCTCATCGCGCCGCGCCAGCTGACGGAGCATCGCCATCACCGGCGTGATGCCCGAGCCACCGGTCCAGAACAGCAGCTTGGCCGGCGGCGGCGACGGGAGGACGAACTCGCCCTGGGGGAGGGCGAGCCGAACCACCGTGCCGGGTGCCAGCCCGCGGACGAGGTGGGTGGACAGGAAGCCCTCCGGCATCGCCTTCACCGTGACCGTGATCGTCTCGGCGTCGCGCGACGGCGGGGAGGAAAGCGAGTAGGAGCGCCAGTGCCAGCGGCCGTCGATCTGCACGCCGATCCCGACGTACTGGCCCGCCTGGTGGTCGAAGCGCCATCCCCAGCCGGGCTTGATGACGACAGTCGCGGCGTCCGCCGTCTCCGGCCGCACCTCCACGATGACGCCGTGGTTCTGGCGGGCCGTCCACAGCGGGTTGAGCAGGCGGGTGTAGTCATCGGGCAGCAGCGGCGTGGTCAGCTTCGACGCGACGTTGCGCAGCAGGTCGGTGGCGCTCATCCGCACCTCTCAGGCGTGTCGCAGGACTTAGAACTAGATGTTACTAGCGGTACCAGGTACTCTAGGTCACATGCCCACCCCGACGTCAACCGAACCCGATGTGACGAAGGACACCCCTTCCGGTAAGCCGCGAGACGAGAGCCGCCCGGACCGCCGCAGCGACCGCTGGCGCGAGCACCGTGAGGCCCGCCGCGCCGAGCTCATCGCCGGCGTGATCGCCGCGGTCCGCGAGCGTGGCGCCGGGATCGGCATGGACGACATCGCGGCCGCCTCGGGCGTCGCCAAGCCCGTCTACTACCGCTACTTCGCCGACAAGGCCGATCTGCACAGCGCCGTCGGTGAGGTGATCGCCGACGGTGTCGTCACCGCCGTCGTGGAAGCGCTGTTCCAGCACCGGGAGCCGCACGCGATCCTGCGGGCCGGCATCGCCGCCTACATCCAGACCATCGAGGCCGACCCCGAGCTCTACCGCTTCGTGCTCCACCAGCCGCGGTCCGGGCGCAGCGGCACCGCAGTCGAGGACTATGCCTCCGTGGTCGGTGTGCGCGCCTCTCAGATCATCGCCGAGCAGCTGCGCCAGGCAGGCCTCGACACCGGTCCCGCCGAGCCGTGGGGGTTCGGCGTGGTGGGACTCGTGCGCACTGCTGTCGACCGCTGGCTCGAGCACCCGGTGATGACGCGTGACGCGCTCGTGGACTACCTGACTCAGCTGCTCTGGGGCGGCCTGTCGAGTGCGTACACCGCAGGAGGGCCGACCACGCCGTGATCTGATCGGCAGGTGCTCCGCGACCTCCGACCTGTGCCGCTGGGGCGGGACTTCAACCGGTTCTGGGGCAGCTACACGATCTCCGCGCTCGGCGACGGCGCGCTGCTCGCCGCCGGTCCGCTGCTCGTCGCCGAACGCAGCCTCGACCCGGCACTCGTCGCGGGTGCGGCGTTCGTCCAGCAGCTGCCTTTCCTGCTGCTCGCCGTACTCCTCGGAGCCGTCGTCGACCGGCTCCCTCGCAAGCCTGTGCTCGTGGCGGCATCCCTGCTGCGCGGGGTCTGCATCGGGCTGCTCGCGCTCGCCGTCACCACCGACACGGCGAGCATCCCGGTCATCTACGCCGCGCTGTTCGCCCTGGGCTGCGGCGACGTGCTCGCGTCCAACGCGGCGCAGGCCTTCATCCCCGGGCTCGTGCCGCCGGCCGATCTGCCCCGGGCGAACGCGCGCATCTTCGGTGCCTACACGGTCTCCGACCAACTGATCGGCCCGCCGCTCGGCGCCGCGCTGTTCGTCGCGACCGCCGCTCTGCCGTTCGCGCTCGACTCCGCGACCTTCTTCCTCGCTGCGGCGCTGGTCGCCGGGATCGCACTTCGGGAGCCGCCGCGCGAGACGGTGCCCACCAAGCTGCGCCAGGAGATCGCCGAAGGCGTGCGCTGGCTGTGGAACCACCACGTGGTCCGGATGCTCGCCGTGACGCTGTGCATCATGAACGCCACGTTCATGGGGACGATGGCGATCTACGTGCTCTACGCCAAGCAGCGGCTCGACCTCGGCCCCACCGGCTACGGATTGCTGCTCACCGTCTCCGCCGTCGGTGGCCTGGTCGGGACCGGGTTCGCCGCGCGACTCGAAGAGCGCTTCGGCGCCAGCGTGCTGCTACGTGCAGGGCTGGTCATCGAGGGGCTCACCCATGTGGGGCTGGCGAGTACGACGAACGCCTACGTCGCCGGCGCCATCATGGCCGTCTTCGGCGTGCATGCCCTCGTCTGGGGTGTGGTGACCGTTTCGCTGCGTCAGCGCGTCGTGCCGGATGCGCTGCGCGGGCGGGTCAACGGGGTCTACCAGCTGTTCAGCGTGGGAGGCGCCGCCGTGGGGGCGCTGCTCGGTGGCTGGATCGCCCGTGAGTGGGGGATCACCGCGCCCTTCTGGTTCGCCGCCGCGGTCATCGCGGTGCTGACCGTCGGCGTGTGGCGCACCTTCGGCCGGCGGCTCGCCAGGGAGGTCTCCGCCCCCGCTGAATAGCTGTTCAGCCGGGCGGCAGGAAGGACCGCGGCGGCGTCGAACCATGGGAGCAATCGCCCCCAGCTGCCACGGAGTCGCATCGATGCGCGCACGCCCCGCCCGCGCCCTCACCCTGGCCCTCGGCATCGCCGTCGTGGCGGGAGCCGTGACCGCGGCCTCGTCCAGCAACGCCTCGCCGGGTGCCGCCACCCGCAGCCTCGCCGACGCGCTCGGCTCCGACGCTGCGCTCGGTCCGGTCCACGACACCTGGCCCCGAGCCGCGGTGCCGACCGACCGCTACGAGCTCGCCGGCGGCTGCTACGCGCTGCGCTCCGATGCGACCGGGCGCTACGTCGCGCGCACGGCCAGTGGCTTCGCCGGCACAGCCGCCGCGCTGAGCGCCGCCGAGCCGTTCCACCTGCAGGCCTACGACCTCGGCAAGTACCTGCTCTACGGCACCAAGGGCGACTTCCTCTCCGGGCCGACGGACCCGGCCGCCAACGCCGACGCGACCGCTACCCAGACCGCGCGCGGCTATGTCGCCGGCACCACCGACGAGCAGACCGCGGCAGTGCGCCAGCCGGCCCTCGATGCGATCGACGCGGCCGCGGCGCAGGAGCGCGAGACGGTAGCCCCGGCGCGGTCAGCCGCCGCGGGCAACGCGGTCATCGCGGCGACGCAGCCGAGCGCTGCGGCCGAGTGGTACGTCGAGCACCCGGCCGGCGGTGGCTTCATCCTGGCCAACCCGGTCGACGACGGCGACCCGGCAGACCCGGGCCCGTTGAACCCGCCGATCGCCGGCCTGCTCACCAACGACGCGGGTGCGTTGAGCATCACGCCGGGACAGCGCATCCAGCCGAGCACCCGCTTCAGCTTCGTGCTGACGACCGGCTGCACCAGCTACCCGGAGATCGGCGCGCAGGTCGACGGCCCGCCCTACACGGCGCCGAGTGAGGTCGCGGAGGCCAAGGGCTACATCGACGCCCACCTGCACGGCATGGCCTTCGAGTTCCTCGGCGGCAAGGCGCGCTGCGGTCGGCCCTGGCACCCCTACGGTCCGGCCTACGCGCTCGTCGACTGCCCCGACCACGTGGCGGGTGGCCGCGGCGCCATCCTCGAGGACGTCGTGTCGGGTCACACCCCGGGACAGGGCCACGACAACGTCGGCTGGCCCACGTTCGGCTACTGGCCCAACTACGACTCGTTGACGCACGAGCAGACCTACTACGCGTGGCTCGAGCGCGCCTGGCGCGGCGGGCTGCGGATGTACACGAACCTGCTCGTCGAGAACAACGTGCTCTGCCAGATCTACCCCTACAAGCAGCACAGCTGCAACGAGATGGACTCGGTCCGGCTGCAGGCCGCAACGATCCGCCAGATGATCCGCTACATCGACGCGCAGTACGGCGGCCCGGGCAAGGGCTGGCTGCAGATCGTCACCGACCCCTTCCAGGCGCGCCGCGTCATCAACGCCGGCCGACTCGCCGTCGTACTCGGTATCGAGGTCTCGGTGCCCTTCGACTGCCGCGACAACAACGGCACACCGGGCTGCACCGCCGCCCAGCTCGACCAGCGGCTCGACGAGGTCTACAAGCTCGGCGTCCGGCAGATGGAGCTGACGAACAAGTTCGACAACGCGCTGACCGGCGTCACCGGCGATGGTGGAACGACCGGCGTGCTGGTCAACGCGGCCAACCGCTACAACACCGGCCACTTCTGGAAGTACGACACCTGCCCCAAGGGCGGCGACCCGGCGCGCACCGACAACCGGCAGTACAACTTCGACGACGACGTGGCGCAGGGCGACTCACACGCCGACCGCGACTCGATCTTCGGCGGCGTCCTGTCGGTGTTCGGCGGGATGGGCATCGCGCCCACCTACAACAACGGCCCGCAGTGCAACGCGATGGGTCTGTCCGAGCTCGGCAAGCACGCCATCGTCGGCCTCATGAAGCACGGCATGATCTTCGACCCCGACCACATGAGCGCCCTCGCCCGCGAGCAGGCGATGAACTACGTGCTGTCGACCGGCTACTCCGGCGTCGTGTCGAGCCACAGCTGGTCGGACACGCCCACCTATCACGCGGTGCTCAAGGCCGGCGGTGTGGTCACACCGCACGCCAGCGGTGACGTGCTCGGCGAGTGGCGTGACGAGAAGGCGCACGCCGACCCGCGCTTCTACTACGGCGTCGGCTACGGCTCCGACGTGAACGGGTTCTCCCACCAGCCAGGCCCGATCGCGGGAGTCACCGTGACCTACCCGATCACCGGCCTGGGCGGCGTGCAGATCAACAAGCAGGTCAGCGGCGTCCGGACCTACGACGTCAACCGTGACGGCGTGGACCACTACGGGCTCTACGCCGACTGGATCCAGGCCCTCGTGCAGAAGGCCGGCGCGGAGGGGCCCGCGCTGCGCACCGACTTCGAGCGCGGCGCGGAGGCCTTCCTGCAGATGTGGGAGCGCGCCATCGGCGTCCCGGGCGACGCCTGCCGCGCCGACGTCCCCGACCTCTCCCGCGACGTCGTGAAGCAGGTCAAGCACGGCATGTCCTGGGAGGAGGTCGTCACGCTCCTCGGCCAGCCCAGCAGCCGCGGCGCCTCGGACTACACCTTCTGCAGCGAGCAGGGC
>JAVEEJ010000309.1 GCA_030840515.1 Frankiaceae bacterium
CGAGCAGCGCGCCGCGCTGAACCGAAAGGACGCCGTACATCGGGTTGAACCGCAGGTACTGACGAAGACCCTCCGGGAGCCGCGACGGGTCGTAGAGCACCGGGGTTGCGTAGAACATGAGCAGCAGGCCCGACTCGAGCAGGAATCGGATGTCGCGGAACGCGACATGGAAAGCGCAGCCGATCAGGCCCAGGCCACACGCGAGTCCCGCTGCGAGCAGCGCACCGAGGGGCAGCAGCAGGACCTCAGGTCCGAGGGTTCCCGCCAGCAGCGCGCCGCCGATGAGGATCGACGTCTGGACGCCGTACACGATGAGGCTGCCCCCAACGGAGGCCAGCGGGAACACCACCTTGGGCAACGGCACCTTGCGCACCAGCCCGCCGTTGTCGACGGCGCTCGAGGTCGCGGTCAGCGTCGAGGTCGCGAACAGCTGCCAGGTCATCATCCCCGTGAGCACGTAGAGCGGGTAGTGCGGAACCCCGTGGATGCGGAAGATCTTGACGAACACGAAGGACAGCACGATCGCCTGAGCGGTCGGCTGCACGAGTGCCCATAGCACCCCGAGCCGGCTGCGCAGGTAGCGCTGGCGGAAGTTCTTGACCGCCAGGATGCCGACCAGACCGCCCCAGCGCCTCAGGTCGGCCACAGCATCCGACCTTTGGCTCGTGGCCCTCACGGGACGACCACCGCTCCGTACCGGCGGGCGTGGCGGACGAAGGTCCATTGGCAGTACCACTCGAGGACGATCTCGCGTGCGTCCCAGAGCACTCCCTGGGAGACGCCCTCGGCGCGCGCGATCGTCACCGGGGCCCGCCTGACGCGGGCCTTGGTTACGGGCGTCCCGACCCAGCGCTCCGGCTGGTCCGCCATGCCGGCGCAGATGCGGCGCACCTTGGTCAGCACCTCCTTGCTCGTCTGGCGAGCCGGATGCTGCACGACCGCGTCCGCGGTGTAGCCGAGGGTGCAACCGGCGGCGACAGCGCGGCGGCAGAACTCGACGTCCCCACCTGTTTGCAGACGATCCGCGAAGCGGTGCACATCGAGGACCTCGCGACGGACGGCCAGGTTGGCGGTCACGGCGAAGCCCAGCGCCGTGACGTACATCTCCTGGCGCAGGTGCCGCATCCGGTCGACGTACTCAGCCGGGCTCGGCTTCGGTCGCAAGGTGACCTCCACTGCGCCACCGCTCAGATCGAGCCCGCCGTCGATTGCTGCAAGGTGCCCCTTGACCCAGCCGGGCTCGGGCAGGCAGTCCGCGTCGGTGAAGACGACCATCTCGGGCCAGGTTCCCAAGTGGTCGAGGGCTGCGTTGCGTGCGGCGTAGGACCCAGCCTTCGGCAGCGCCAGCGCTTCGGCGCCGCCCGCAGTGGCCGCACGCACCGTCTCCTCATCTGCCCCATCGACCGCGATCACCACGCGCAGCGCCTCGGGCGGGTGCTCGACGGCGCTGATTCGCGCCAGCAGCCGCCGCACACCATCGGGGTCGCGGTAGGCAGGCACGCAGACCGCGACCCGCCGTGCCGTCACCACAACCTCCTGGTCTCGCTCACCGCGAACGCGCTCACCGGTTCAACGAACGGCGCGCGGTCCGCTCGCGGGCATAGGCCGACCAACGCGCGACCTGGGCGGCAACCTTCACCACCACGTCGACCGCGACGAGACCGCGGTCGCCCGAGTGACGGACGGCGTGGCTGGGGATGGCGTGGCGATAGGAGAGCCAGTGCCGCTGCCCGGCCTCCGTCGCGGCAAGCCGACCGTGCCCTGTGCCGATCCGCCAGGCCTTCTTGACGACGGCTCGCACGGTTTCGCGCGGCGGGTGCTCGACCACCGCCTCGGCTGCGTAGACGAGCTGCAAGCCCGCCGCCACGCAGCGGGCCACCAGCTCGGAGTCACCACCACTGCGCAGCTCTGCCCGGAACCGTCCCACCTGGTCGAAGACCCTCGTGCGCACGAGCAGGTTGGCAGTCGCCGCCATGCCGTGTGCGACCTGCAGCTCCTGGTTGAGGTAGGTGAACGAGTCCTGCCGACTCGCAGCCGAGGTGCCCGCGGTCATGATCACGCGTCCCGCGACGAGGTCCGCACCGGTCTGCTCCATCGTGGCCAGCCCGCACTCGAGCCAGTCCTCATGCGGGATGCAGTCCGCATCGGTGAACGCCACAACCGGGGCAGACACGACGTCCAGGGCGCGATTGCGTGCTGCGTAGGACGACCGCACCGGCTCCTCGACGAGGATGGCTCCGGCCGTGAGTGCCGCTTCCTTGGAGCCGTCGGTCGAGCCGTTGTCTGCCACGATGACGCGGTGCTCCACGGTCTGCCGGCCCAGCGCTGAAAGGCATTGGACGAGACCGTCGCCGCCGTCGAGCACAGGCACGACGACGTCCACAGATGGCAGCGAGGTCACGCGCGAGATGGTCGCACAGCCCGACGGAGCCGACGCCGGACTTCGGCTGGGCTTCGCCTGTCGCTGGACGGAGCGCCGCGAGCTCATGTGGTCGGGCAGCGCGCTGCGTCTGCTGGACAGCCTCACTCGCCGATGTGACGTCAGCGACCTGCCCATCAACCCCAGCCCCGTTGCCACGCGGTTGATGCGCGCTAGCGAGCGCTTGGGTCTCACCGGTGGCACGCCCTGGGCCATGACACGGGTGGAGGACTGGCGCACCGAGCAGCGGCTCGCGCGTCTGAGTGACCGCGCGGACCTGGACGCCGTCGTGGAGATCGGCGACCTGGGTGCGACGCGGGTTCCCTACTACCTCTACCTCGACCTGTCCTACGCCGTGGCCAACGCGGCTACGGCCTCCACCGGGGGGACGGGCGTCTCCCCGTTGCCCGTCGCTGTCCGCCGCCGCAAGGAGGCGAGACAACGGCAGCTGTTCGCCGGTGCGGCAGGGGTGCTGACCATGGGCCGCTGGTTCGCCGACGAGCTCGTGGGCTCCGGTTACCCGGCGGCACGGGTGCACGTCGTCGGGGCCGGCTGCAACGTCGAGCCGGTACCCCGACTTCGCTCCCCCGACCCCGGCGCGATGCGTCTGCTGTTCGTCGGTCGCGACTTCCTGCGCAAGGGCGGTGACGCGGTTGTCGGAGCGCTGGCGGCGCTGCGTGCCGCGGGCGCCCGCCACCGGCTCACCGTCGTGGGGCCACCCGCCTGGCCGCTGGCCGGACCCATCCCCGACGGCGTGGACTACAGAGGGACAGTGCCGGCCGCGGAGGTGGGCAGCCTGCTCGATGCGCACGACGTGCTGCTGATGCCCTCGAGGTTCGAGGCCTTCGGGATCGCGCTGCTCGAAGCGCTCGCGGCGGGGATGCCCGTCGTGGCGCGGCGTGCCTTCGCCATGCCGGAGCTCGTCCCGGAAGACCGTGGAGTGCTGGTCGATGAGGCCGATCCGGGGCAGGTGGCGGACGCGATCCGACAGCTCGCTGCAGACCCCGACGTGTGGTCGCGCTGCTACGCGGATGCCGGCCGCACGCGGACGGTGTGGTCGTGGGATGCCGTCGCCGGGCGCATGCTCGGGGCGATCCGGTGAGGTTCTAGTGTCGTCGCGATGAAGAGCTGGGTGCTGCGGCGTCGCGGTGACGTCGAGATGGTCTTCCTCAGGGTGGCGTCCTACCTCCCGGTGCACCTGCTCCGCGTGGCCGCGCTCCGGCTCTGGGGGGCGAAGATCCACCCCCTGGCGACCGTCTACCACGGCTTCGAGGTCAGGGCCGCCCGTCGGCTGAGCATCGGCGCCCGCAGCTCGATCGGCAACGGCGCGATCCTCGATGCGCGCGCCGGCATCACCATCGGGTCCGACGTGAACTTGTCCACGGGCGTGCACATCTGGACCGGCCAGCACGACTGGCGTGACGCGGACTTCGGATACGACGGACGACCGGTCGTCATCGGCGACCACGCGTGGGTGAGC